>WVZU01000354.1:0-4410 GCA_011772275.1 Planctomycetales bacterium
ATCGTCTCAATCTGGTTGCGCAATTCGCGCATGTACCGCACGCGCACGGGAAACCGCTCGCGGCCCTCGACCGTGGTCGTGATGGCCCGGCCGCCCAGTGCAACTTCCACAACGTCCTGAACGTCGCGAATGGTCAAGCCATAGCGAGCGATTTGTCTGCGCTTGAAATCGATCTCCAGGTAGGGCTTGCCTACTACCCGGTCGGCGATCACGGCCGATGCTTCGACGCTGGGCACTTGCTTGAGAAAGGCCTCGATCTCCAAGGCAACTTTTTCGATGGTTTCCAGGTCGGGGCCTTTAACTTTCACGCCCATCGGCGCTCGCATGCCGCTCTGCAGCATCACAATCCGTGCGGCGATCGGTTGCAGGCGCGGCGCGGAGGTTGTTCCCGGCAGCTGAGCGACTTCGACGATCTCGTGCCAGATATCGTCCGGCTGTTCGATCCCCTTCCACCCCTTTCGTCCCGGATTCAGGTTGGGATCAAGTGGCGGGCGCCATTGCCGGAAGGGTACTCCGCGCGAGTCTTCGATCAGCTGGCCGTCCGCGTCCCGCTCGAACTTGCCTTGCACGCGGTACGGCTGTCCGTCGGCCGCCGGCAGCAGATTGCCGTCTTTGTCCTGATACCAATCCACTTCGTTTGCGTCATGTCGATAGTGAATGCGATGCCCGTCTTTGTCCACGATGTATTTGGGGTAATAGTTGATCACCGTTTCGATCATGGAGACGGGGGCGGGGTCGAGCGGGCTGCGTACGCGGCCGATTTTTCCCACGGCCAATTCCACTTCCGGGATCCCGTTAATGCGGCGGTCCTGCAGGGACAATACGTCAATCGCCTCCCCAATGGACGCGTGCGGCATCGTGGTGGGCATGTATAAGTACGAGCCCTCGTCCAAGGGCGGCATGAACTCTTTGCCGAACCCTTCCCAGCTGGTCGCCAGCGTCCATGTGAGGCGCGTGCTGACCGGTTGGTGAGCGATGTCTGCCCGCCAGTCTCTGGATAAAAGACTGGCCAGGCCGTATTTGGACCGCTCCAGCCAGGACAGTTTGTCCAGCTGGTCTGCATCCAGAGATTGCGAGCGAAACTCTTGCGGGATCGGTCCGAAAACGGCGGCAGGTCCCAGCCAGGCTGCGAGGCCGAGCAGGAGGATGAAGGTGGGGGCGATTAGGAACAGCAGTTTGTGATGAAGGCACCACCACAAGATGGGCTGATAGAGGTACCGCTGGAAAACCTGAAAAAAAGCCAGCAGTCCGCCAATCAAAACGGCCACGAAGAGGACGTTTCTCAGCAGGCCATTTTCCGGCCCCAGCGGCAGCCAATCCTGGGTCAACAGCAGGCCAACCAGGAGAACTGCCGCGCCGTTGGCGACCAGCATCCCACTGCGATGCATCCTTTGCTGCCAATGTTCAAGATGACTGGGCAGGGATGCTTCGACCAGCTTATAGATTCCAAGTGCCACCAGAATAACGCCCGCCCACCAGGCAAACGCGAGGCCGATGACCGAGCCGGCAAGAATCAGCCCCAGGTAGAATATTTTTTTCAGAACGCGGGTGGGTACACGCGAAGTGAACAATACGTGCGCCAGAGGCGGGATGACTGTCAGGGCGACAATCACCGATGCAGCCAGGGCGAACGTCTTGGTGAATGCCAGCGGTTTGAACAGCTTGCCCTCGGCGCCCACCATCGTGAACACCGGCAGGAAGCTGACGATGGTTGTGGAAACCGCTGTGAGGACGGCGCTGCCGACCTCGCTGGAACCACGGAAAACCACCTCCAGCCGATCTTCATCCGGGCTCGCCTCGTCCAGATGTTTCAGGATGTTTTCGCAAAGGATGATGCCCATATCGACCATCGTGCCGATGGCAATCGCAATTCCCGACAGCGCCACAATGTTGGCATCCACCCCGAAGACGCGCATGGCGATGAAGCACATGAGCACCGCCAAGGGCAGCAGGGCGCTGATCAGAATCGAACTCCGCAGGTGCATCACCATCACCAGGATCACAATCACGGTGACCAGGATTTCCTGGACGAGCGCGGAGTTGAGTGTGCCCAGAGTCTCGTAAATTAGCCCCGTTCGGTCGTAAAAAGGGACGATCGTCACCTGGCTGGTCGTGATCCATTCGGGCCATTGGTCCTCGGGTGCGATTAACCAATTCGGACGGTTGGGGCGAGGTGTGTCACGGATAAAATGCAGCCATGCGGCCGCGTTGAGCTCACCGTTGTGAAACCCTTCAAAACCATGTTGTGCTGCGAATTGTTCTGCTGCCTCACGCGTCGTCTTGCTGAAGTCGATGTCAAGGTTGAACGACCGCAAATGCTTGACCCACTGTTCATGGTTCAACTCGATGCTTGCGTAAGCATCAAAGTTATTCATCTCGGCATAAGCAATCACTTCATCGCGACTGACCTTGCGATAATCGACTACCGCCTTGGTCGGCAGCCCATCTGCGAATTCGCCGATTTTTTTCTTAACGTTTTTGATGGCGTCCAGCGGATTGAATCCGTAGCGGACGACCACGACACCGCCTACGGCTTCCGCGCCGCCCTTGTCCAGAGCGCCGCGGCGCAGGGCCGGTCCCAAGGTCACCTTGGCGACATCTTTGACATAAATGGGCACGTTGTCGTTGACCGCAACGACACTGTGCTCGATATCTTCAATGTTCTCGATAAAGCCAAGGCCACGGATGAAATATTCCGCTTTATTAATCTCAATGCTACGCGCCCCGACATCGATGTTCGACTTCTTGACGGCCATGAAGACGTTTTCGATGCTGACCCGCGCGGCCCGCATCGCGTCCGGATCGACGTCGATCTGGTACTCCTGCACGAAGCCGCCGACCGAGGCAACTTCGCTGATGCCTTCCGCTGACAAGAGGTAGTAACGGACGTACCAATCCTGAATCGTACGCAGTTCGTCAAGGTCCCAACCGCCCGCTGGGTTCCCGTCCGGATCGCGTCCTTCCAAGGTATACCAATAGATCTGGCCCAGCGGCGTGGAGTCCGGGCCCAGGGTTGGCGTCACGCCTTCCGGTAACGTTTCCGCAGGAAGGCTGTTCAGCTTTTCCAGGACGCGTGTCCGCGACCAATAGAACTCCACGTCTTCCTTGAAGATGACGTAGATCGTCGAGAATCCGAAGAAGGAGTAGCTGCGAACGGTCTTGACGCCGGGTACGCCCAGCAGCGACACCGTGAGCGGGTACGTGATCTGGTCCTCGACATCCTGGGGCGACCGGCCCATCCACTCTGTGAAAACAATCTGCTGGTTCTCACCTATATCCGGGATCGCATCGGTCGGCACCGGACGAAAAAGACGTGGCAGAGCTGCCGTGTTGTCGCGAAGCCCCCCCAGCTGCCAGTCGAACGGCGCGACCATCAGGCCCCACGCCACCACGACGATCACCAGCAGCGCGACGGCAAACTTGTTTTCCAGACAGAAGCGTATGACCTTGTCAAGCATTCAACGTGAGGGAACTGGTATCCATGGGGTGGGAAGGAACCGCGTGAACGTTTTCGAAAAGTTGCATTCGGAATCGCGAAATNNGGGAACTGGTATCCATGGGGTGGGAAGGAACCGCGGGAACGTTTGCGAGGATTTGCATTCGGCATCGCGAAATCAGGGGTGCGAATGCTGCTCGTGTCCGCCGTGCGGATCCAAAGGAGTTTCCTGAATTTTCGCCGGCTCTTCACGTTCGAGAAGATCGACTCGATCCGCGCACTGGAGCATCGTCGACCCGTAATACGGATTGCGTGTCTGGTCGTTGTCCTGGTACCAGGTCCCCCCTTTTCCTTCGAACGCCATCGGGCAATGCAGCTCATAGACAGGAAGCCGCTGTCCAAAACCGAATGTCCTGGCAAGCACTCCGATGTTTTCAGACAACGGCTTGAACGCGCCCCGCAGACTTTGGATGTCATTGGCTGCCCGCAGGCCGCCAAGGATCCTGGTCATGTTGGCTTGTTCTTTGTTCCAGATCTGCTGAGCGTGTTTCGTCAGCGATTCCTGCTCGATAGCCGAAAGGGCGGCATCAAGCTGTGGCAGAGCCTGTCGTGCCTGGGCGGCATCGTCAGCAGCCAAGGCCTGCTGGATGGGTAAATACGCCGACCAGATTTGGGCAAGTTGGGCTTGAAACTCTGGTCCGACCGTAACCCGTTCCATTTCCCGCTCAGGCTGCTCGGCCACTCCCAGCTGTTCACGCATCCGCCGCATGTGGCCTTTCAGCAGCAGAAATACGCGATCCGCTTCCGCCAGCTGGGTGACGTCACTTCCTTCCACAGCGTCGTTGCCCAACAGCATGCGGAATTCTTTCCACAACATGCGTGGCTGTCCCGTCAACAGCGAGGTATCCACGCTTTTCAATTTACGACCAAATTCGGCGAAGCCTGCGGCCGCCTCACCCGCGTCGCTGCGGTTA
>WVZU01000354.1:4419-5142 GCA_011772275.1 Planctomycetales bacterium
CAAAACCGTCTTGTGTCCCGGCTGCTGGTCGCCTGCCCGTTCCTTGCCCGCGGCACCATGTCCAGCGTGGTCGTGCCCGCCAACTTCGCCCCCTTGCGGTGTCATCATGCTGGGCTTGGCTTGGATTTGAATCTCGGCATCGATCTTGAAGTTGCCCTGGGTAACAATCAGTTCGCCCTCTTCCAGCCCATGACGCACAAGAAAATAGTCGCCCGCCCGCGGCCCCAGCACGATCTCGCGACCCTCGAAAGTCGGCTGATCTGGCGGCGCAAACCGTTCGCGGGCGTCGTTCATGGTGGCTTCGAGTTGAGCAAAAGTTTTTTTGGCTTGTTTCAGGGTACCCACGCGCTGACCGGCGAGTGCGTATTCGCTCAGCTGGTCCGCGTATTCATTCCATAGCCTTCTGGCGTAATCTGTTCCCGGCTGATCGTAGGGTTGGTCAAGTATGCGTGCATAAGTTGCAAACGCCTCGCGTATCTTTTTAAGCTTGCCTTCCTTAATCACCACTGCCAGTGTTTGAAAGGCCGGTTCAGCGGCCGCATGCATGCTGGGCAGCTCAAGGTAGACAACCGCTCGCGTCCCGGTGACCAGAGCGGCGAGATAAGGAATGACCAGTGGCGGTTGTTTCTTATCCGTTTCGGGGGTGACGTAACCCAGCGATTCAGCGCGGACCAGCGGCATACCGCAAATGTCGCACGCGCCCGGCCCGTCCTTGACGATTTC
>WVZU01000427.1 GCA_011772275.1 Planctomycetales bacterium
TGTCCGCTCGGTTGATCGCCAGGGTCAGCCAGGCCTTTTGGGGCTGGCAGAGCGTGTAGACCAGCTGGCCGACCCGCGCGGCCTCGCCTTCCGGTGTAATGGGCTGAAACTCGACCGCCAATTTTTGTTGGGCCTCCTGGTCGCCCAGGATATCCTTCAACCGAGCTCGCAACTTGGAACGCAGCGGCGCGTCGGCCGGCTGAAACTTTCCGCCCGTTTCGACCGCTGTCGCTTCGACGTCCCAGGCCTCCAGCGTCAGCCACAGTCCGCCGTCTGAGCGTGGCGACACGGCAAATTCCGTCCAGATGCTCATCGGCCGTTTGTACTCCTGCTGATCAATGCCCAAGAACCGCGTTCCGCGGACCGTGATCTTGATCTTGCCGTCCCGGAAGGTGATCGTGACGGGGTTGGCGTTGGCCAGGGTCATCTCCCAGGGCGCGTCTTTTTTCTCCTCGGGCGGTTCCCCGACGTTGTGGACCTTGACCCATTTCCGCAGTTTTTTCATCTGCTGGCTGTCGGCTGCCTGGTCCGCATCCTGGTTGGTGAATTTGCGTCCGCCCAGCAGATGTGTGGCGACGTTGTTGATCAGCGACTCGTGGATCACCAGAGCCAGGTCGTGGCCGGTGGGGAGTGGTTCGGCGGCGGTTGGCGCCGCCAGCTGGTCGGGAAAGGCTTTGTGTGCGGTCAGGTGGATCGTCTCTTCGGTGCTGGCGACTTGGAAATGGTCTGGGAAGAGGTCTTGCCGCACCAGCGGTCGGCGAAATTGGTCGTGGTACTTGCTGTTGGCCTGGCCAACCATGTCGGCGATTTGATCATCAAACCGTCTTTCCAGTCGCAGGCGTGCCTTCCGTGCCGCCTCCTGCTCGGCGGCCGGTTTCTGCTGGCCTGCCTTTTTCCAAGCGATGCGGGTAATCATCCGCTCGAAGGGCGAGTTGACCGTGATGCGTTGGATGTCGGTATTCGACTCGGCCCAGGCCTGGGCAGGGTGAGCGGTCATCCCCGCGTCGGGCGCGAAGGCGATTCGCGTCCGGGCGCTCAACTGCGTCTCCGAGTTTGAATGGATACGAACCTTCCTCACGCGGCCGATCGTGTTGGCTCGGTTCACACCCTGCATGGAGACATCCAGCAGGGCCCTGTCGGGGCTGGGCACCAGGGCCAGCCGGACTTCCCCCTCGGTCACGCCGTGGCCGGAAACACGCGTTCCCAGAATGTTGTCACGAATTTGATTGGGCTCGTTGATCACACGCCCCACGGCCGCGTTCAGCAGCTCTTCAGAGGCGTAACCGACCAGGTTGGGGTGCGAGAACCGCTGGCGGACGAGCCGCCCCAAGACTTCCGCCTCCCCATAACGCTCGACAAAATCCAGCCGAGCCCCCACGGCCAGCGATTCGCGGTGCGTGGCCTGCGAACCTAACTGCTCGATGCTGTCCGCCAGTTCGTTCGAAATCTGCTCCAGCCGACGTTCTACCTTTTGCGGGTTCCGGGCGGCAAATTGCCGGTCGATGTATTTGCGTAAGGCCCGTTGGACGTTCTTGAACGGTTGCAGGCCAAGACCCTCCTCCGGGGCCGACATCCGCTGGACGATCGCTTCCAGTTGCTTCAGGTCCGGTTGCCGGGCCGCCAATTGCTGTTCCAGCAAGCTCCAGTCCAGGTAGGCCTTCCAGCCAGCGGCCCGCGCAGGACTGCGGCGGAGGAACCGGTTCAGGCCCGCCAGCGCGCGGCGGACGTCCCGCTGGGCAGCCTCCAATTGCGAGGAAGTCGGAGCGGTGACACGAACGGGTAGGCTGCGGGTGGCGGCCAACAGATTCTCGGTGTTTTGACCCGCCAGCTGGTCGGACCACTGCCGCAAAGCCTTGCGCACGGCCACAAAACGCCAGGCATCCAGACCGGGCACCGCGCTCTGATACTGAGCCAAAATGGCCGATACCACGGCGACCTCCGCCTGGTCGCCTTTGGCAAGCTGAGCCCGCAGGGTGTCGTTCTGCAAATACGCAGACCAACCCGCCCCCTGAGCACTGGTCTGCAACCAACTGTCCAGCGTGTCCAGCGCCGTCGTGACTTGCGACGCGGCGGGACTGGCCCACCCTGTGCCGGGCGGCAGCACCGCGGCCCAGAAAATCAGCACGACAAGCCAATACGATTTCCGCGGGTCAAAAGATGAGCTGTCACGTCGCATCCGTTCGCTCCTTTGCATGTCCTAAAGAATGGTGTCCGGAAGAATTGGGAAAAGAGAAAAGATTGGACGGATCGGGAAGGATACCGCCGTGCTCACGTGATAGCACAAATGGGGAAATCAGCCTAGTCCGTTGTCCGGCCTGTAACTTTGGCAAATACCAGGGTGGCGAAAGTCGCCCCGCCTTTTCGGCAAAGGCAGGAAGTTCAGAAACGGGTGGGCCGTTTTGGCTGGCTAAATATTCAGCGTGAACGGGCCGCTAGCTTTCATTGTAGTTGGACCCCCCACGATCTGCTCACGCATCAACAGTCGCCGATTTTAAGTCGCTCGTACTCCCCTCCCCCGCCCGGTCTCGCCTCTCCCGTATCCCGCGGCCGGTCTGCCGTAAGTGGCTCCTGCTCCCATTCTTGTTTTCGGTTCAAGTTCGATCCGCCGCCCGCCGATAAAGGGCCTGACGGTGGACCCACCAGTCTACTGGTCCGGTGCGCTGGCGTTGCTGGCAAGCTGCAATGGTATGCGGGGGGGCAAAGAATTGGTTGCGGATGCGGACCAAATTTATCTTTGCCTGGACGGCCCTGCTGGGCCGGGACAACCTTGCTGCCACTTCGACGGATCAACTCGAAACACCGCCCCGCTGGCCGCCCCTTCGTCTGGGTGTTGACCCTCACGTGGTTGCTGACCGGCTGCCACCCCACTCAGCCCTTCTATTTTGGCGGGGACAGTGACCTTTCTCATTTTGTCAACCGGGCGACGGAGATCGACTACCCGGATGTCGAGGTTTCCAGCCTTCCTGACACGAAGTTCACCGATCAGCCGCTGACGCTGGACAACGCCGACTTCGAGAACTTTTGGGAGCTGTCTCTGAATGAAGCGGTCAAGGTCGCTTTGACCAACAGTAAGGTTTTGCGCAACCTGGGCGGACGGGTTGACTTGCAGACGGACCAGTTGTTGCGCAATCCGGACGCGGCGCAGACGATCTACAACCCGGCGTTGCAGGAGACGGGGACGGGCATCAATCAGCCGGTCGGCCCGGAGGCTGCCCTGGCGGCGTTTGATGCGGATTTTACGACCAGCGTCTTGTGGCAGAAGAACGACGATCCCAACAACGTGGGCACGATCAGTCTGGGGCGTCGGTTGGCGAACGTGCAGGACCTGGGCACGTTTCAGGCGGCGCTGACCAAAACCGCCGCCACGGGGGCGACCTTTGCCGTGCGGAACACGACGACTTACGATCAGAACAACACGGATACGCAGTTTCGTCCTTTTCCCAGCGAGTGGCGGACGAACTTCGAGACCGAGATTCGCCAGCCGCTACTGCAGGGTGCCGGCACGCGGTACAACCGCATCGCCGGGCCGTTCAATCCGTTGACCGGGGTGGGCACCCGTGCTTTTGACGGTGTCGTGTTGGCGCGGATTAACACGGACCGCACGCTGGCTGATTTTGAGGCGGGCGTTCGCGAGTTGCTGCGGGACCTGGAGAGCACTTACTGGGAGCTGTTCTTTGCTTATCACAACCTGGCAGCCCGCAAAGACGGTCTCGATGCCGCCCAAAAGGTCTGGTACAACGTGAGCGCTCGTGTCGAAAACTCGGTCGGCGTGCAGGACGAAGCTCGCGCTAGGGAACAGTACTTTTTCTTTCGCGCGGCGGTGGAGGCGTCCAAGTCGCAGCTGCTGGGTGTGGAAAGCCGGCTGCGGTACCTGATGGGACTCTCTGCCTCCGACGGGCGGTTGATCCGGCCGTCCGACGAGCCCCTGGCGGCCAAGGTTTCGTTTGAGTGGCACGAGGTGCTGGGAGAATCGTTGGGCCGCAACGTCGATCTGCGGAAGCAGAAGTGGCGGATCAAGCAGCGCGAGCTGGAACTGGTTGCGGCCAAAAATCACCTGCTGCCCCGCCTGGACGCCGTGGGCCAATACCGCTGGCTGGGATTTGGGGACCGGCTGATCGATCCCGGCAGCAGTTTTCAGAGCAGCCCAAATCTTAGCGATGAAGCTAACCGGTTTCGCAGCCGCTTTGATAACGCCTTTGGAAACTTGATGGACGGAGACTTCCAGGAGTGGCAGATTGGCTTGCAGGGAAGCATCCCCTTGGGCTTCCGCCGCGAGCTGGCCGGCGTCAAGAATGCAGAATTTCAACTGGCCCGTGACAAAGCCATTTTGCGGGAACAGGAACTGGAGCTGTCGCACGTGCTGGCCGAAGCGGTGCGGCGGATCTCCGAACAGTTCCAGTTGATGGAAACCCAGTTCAATCGACGCCGCAGCGCGAAGGCCCAAGTCGATGCCATTAATGAACTGATTCGGGGTGATGTGGTCGGCACGAATCTGCCCCGTTACGTCGACCTGCTGCTGGACGCCGAACGGCGGCTGTCGGACGCGGAGGTCGAATATTATCGAGCCCTGGTGGATTACAACCGATCGATCGTGCAGCTGCACTATCAGAAAGGCTCGCTGCTGGAATACAACCAGGTCTTCCTGGCCGAAGGACCGTGGCCCGCCAAAGCCTATTTCGACGCGATCCGCCTCGCCCGCCAAAGGGATGCCAGCCTGTTCCTCGACTACGGGTTGACTCGACCCAAGACCATTAGCCGCGGCCCCTATCTCCAGCTGACGCGCGATCCCCACACCCAGCCGACTGTGGCTGCTGAACAGGACGAGGTCAAGCAGCAGATCCAGGCCGAAGAATTGCCTGCTCCGGCCCCAGAACAAAGCCCCTGGCCGGAGCCCTCGGACGAGCAGGATGGCGCGAAAATGACGCAGGCCCTGCCCCCCGACGATCCACCCGCTGCCAACCCGTGGGCGAGCGAACCAAGCCGGCATGCGCCTTCCATCCTACGTAACGGATCGGCCACCCGCGGGATAGACTCGGCCAGGCGGGCCACGTCTCCCCGCGGAGAGGCGGTGACAAGCCAGGCAGCGTCCACCGGCCGCTGGCGGAGAAACGTCGACACCGCCTCGCCAACCCCCCCACGCTCAACGTCCACCCCAGAATCCTCGCGTTTTCGACGCTAGGACCCCCCTTGCCGCCGTTAGGATCTGCCGTCATCGAGGTCACGTTTTGACATCAGCTAGCGGTCCGCCCTCCCCGCTCGATCGGCGGACCAGACAGTCCGCCGGGCGGCTCCTGGGTCCCGTGGGCGTGACCAGGTTCGATCGCTCCCACTCCTGCTGGCGTCTGGACGTGCCGTTTTGGCGTTTTCACGGGACACGCAATGCGCACACGTTTTC
>WVZU01000154.1 GCA_011772275.1 Planctomycetales bacterium
CGATATTCCTGGACGGTCCGTTCCTTGCCGCCGGGGATCAGCAACATGGTCAGGTCGAGGAACTTCCCAAAAAAGGGCTCATTGCCCGGCGGGATAATACTTTCGATCAGCAGTACTTTCGTGTGCTGCTGCATTACGTCGCGGCACCTGGTCAGCACGGTGATCGCGTTTTCGTCGTCCCAATCGTGAATGATGTGGCGCAGGAGGTAGGCATCGGCGCCCGCAGGTACGGATTCGAAAAAGTTGCCGCCGACCGCCTGGCAGCGGTCCACGAGGCCGCGGGCTTGTAAATGGGGCAAGGCCCGTTCCACAACCGGGGGCAGATCAAAGAGGATACCCTGCATCTCCGGATGCCGTTCTAAAATGGCGGCCAGCTTCGAGCCATTTCCGCCACCGACGTCGACCAAGGTCTCGATCCCGGCAAAGTCATAGGCCTCCAGCACCTGTTCCGTTTCGTGACCGTGAATGCCCGCCATGGCCTCGTCAAAAATCTGGCCTTTGTCGGGATGGTGCGAAAGGTAGTCAAAGATCGGCAGCCCGTAGCTTTTGTCAAAAGCCACTTCGCCGGTTTGCACGCTGTACAGCAAATCGCCCCAGGTTCGGTAATGCTCTTCGCCCATCATCAGCACCAGGGATCTCTGCGAGCCGGGTACGTCGCTGCGCAATGGATCTGCCAGGGGGGTGAGCGTAAAGTTGCACTGTTCGTCCTCGTGGAACATGCCAATACTGGCCAAGGCGCGCAGCAAGCGGTACAGGGATTCGGCATCCGTGTCCGTGGCGACTGCCAACTGGTCCGCCTTCTGCGGCCCGTCCGCCAGCAAATCCGCAATGCCCAATTTGGCCGCCACGTACACCGCCTGCGAAACCCAATAGGCGGNNCTCCTTCGCAGCGGTTCGATGAAAACCTGCTTTCTGGCCGCCTATCTTATCACTCGATGCTGTCCCCCGGCAGCCATGCCGTTTGACAGCGGGAAGGAACCCTTGAAAATGACCTCATCCAGGGCGGACGCAGGTCATGGTGCCGGTCAGGGAGGCTGGACTTTCTGAGTCTGTATGCGGGCCCGCCGGGCAGGTTGAGTTGGCAGGATGGACCGCGGACAGATCGCCGCCGACGGGCGGTACAAGGTTTTCGCTGCGACGTTTGTCGTGGGCCGCACAGCTTTCAAGGTGGAACATGACGCAGTGGTATCGCTGGGCGGGTCTGCTGGTCGCGATTCTGATTTGTTTTGCGGCGGCGGGGTTCGGGGGACTGGTTACCACGCCTCAGATCCCCCACTGGTATGCCCAACTGGCCAAACCTGACTGGACGCCGCCGGACTGGGTGTTCGGTCCGGTGTGGACGCTGCTGTACCTGATGATGGCGGTGGCGGCCTGGCTGGTATGGCGTCGTCGAGGCTGGGCCGGCGCGAAACTGCCGCTGGCCCTGTTCGGTGTGCAGCTGGGACTGAACAGCCTGTGGTCGGTGCTGTTCTTTGGGCTGCAGCGTCCGGGACTGGCCGCGATCGAAATCGTGATCCTGTGGGCAGCGATCCTGGCCACGACGGTCGCCTTCTGGCCGCGCTCGAGGTGGGCCGGCGGGCTGATGGTCCCCTACCTGGTTTGGGTCACGTTCGCCCTGGCGTTGAACGTCGTGATTTGGCAGATGAACCGAGGCTGACCTGACCACATGCTGACCGTTCAACCCCACGCGCTGCTGGACTTGCACGTCCTGCTGACCACGTTTCCCCGCCGCCTGGATGAAATCGCCAGCCAGCCACAGCTGGTCGATTTGCTGTCCCTCGACGCGGCGGCTCCCATGCAAAGTGACGATCGGGTCCGCAAGGCCGTCCGCGATCTGCTGCGCCACGGTGGCTTTAAGCCGACCGGTCGCAGCAAGCCGGCCTCGGAATATCTGCTGCGCACCGCAGAAGACGGCTCGCTGTCAACGATCAACGTTGCCGTGGATGCCTGCAACGCCGTATCGCTGCACAGCGGGTTGCCGATCAGTGTCATCGACCTGGACCGGGCCGAAGAGCCGTTTCGGGTGGCTATCGCAGAAGAAGGGGCATCCTACGTGTTCAATCCCTCCGGACAGGCCATCGATTTGGGAGGGCTGTTGTGTCTGTTTGACAACCAAGGGCCGTGCGCCAACGGGGTGAAGGATTCGCAACGAACCAAGACCTCGGCCGAGACCCGCCGAACCCTCTCCTTAATCTGGGGTAGCCAGCAGCTGCCGGGCCGGGCGGGCGAGGCGATGGCCTGGTATCAGGAATTGTTGGCAGGGCACGGGGCGAGCTTGGCAAGCGTTTTGGGGTGATCCGCAGAGACAGGGCCGGGAAAGACGAAGATCGCAGGACGGGGGGCCGTGGCGACGGATCTGCGACGGGCTGAAAAGCCCTCTTGTTCGTGATGGGTTTCGATGCGGGCGGGTGGTTGGGGTGGAAAAAAAGCCCGACCCGGGGGGTACGATTGGATCCGGGAGGGGGTTACTCCAGCCGCATGTTATCCAGGTAGAGGGTCCAGCGTTTCTGAGGCTGGACGGTGAAAATTTCCACTTTTTTTATCCGGCCGAGGTCCATCACGCGGTCCCGAGGTGCGGAGGCGACCTGTGAGAGCGGGATGCGAACTTCGTACGACTGGCCTGCGGGGAGTTTGACCCGCCGCTGAAATCGGTCTTCCTTGTGGTGGTTGTGGTGCTGGTCCTGGACCTTGACGATGACCGGTAATATGAGGTCCCTGGTCGGGATCGAGCCGGGTGGGTCCCAAAAGAGATCGAAAACCAGTTCGTGGTACGGCGACCAGTCCCTGGCTGGTACCGTCAACACGGCAGAAGAGTATTTGGCAATCTCGCAGTCGATCTGCAGCGACCAGGACCCGTCACTGGCATACTTTTGGGAGCGGCTAAGTTTGGCATTCAAGGGTGTCCAACGGTCTGGCTCGATCGGCTGTTCGAACGAGGCCAGGAGGGGGAAACTGCGATAAGCCAGATAGACGTCCCACAGGATCAGGAGGGGATAGGCATAAGCGGCCAGCAGCAGTCCGACCGCGGCGCCTTTGGTCAGCAGGCGTTGGGAACTGTGGGGGCATTCACGGCCGGCGACCCACACCAGTCCGATGGCGGCACCCATCACATTGGCAAACGCATCCTGCACGCTCGCATTCCGCCCCACGCGACCCTGCAGTAGTTCGGCGGCTACGCCCAGCGTGGCCAATACCAGCCAGATGGCCACGGCAGACCGCCAGCGGCGAGGCGCTTTGTTGCCCACGAACAGTATGTAGGCAAACGCCGACAGGAGGGCGAACATCGGGGCATGGATCAGGTCCAGCAAGGCACGTCCCGCTCGGCCAAAGACGGGAACCGGCATCAACAACAGCACGGAGGCCAGGGCCAGCGCGGCCAGGGCGAGCAGCGTGGAGGTTCGTTTCGACAGGCCGTCGTTCACAAAGTGGTCGCTCCAGCGAAAGCCAGATTGTAGCAGCGAACGGGCCTTTCTTGCTATAGTTAGCCTCCCGTACGTAACGCCGAGGTGCAACCCGTGTCCTGCCAGCTTGATTGGATCGTCAGCCTCCGGACCAGCGCTGCTTATGCGGCGGCCACGCTGCTGGCGGGGGGACAACCTGCGGACTCGTCCCGCACCGCGGTCATGCACGAACTGGTAAACGACCTCTGCCGTCGTGCTGGTTGCTATCCTCAACAAATGCTGGGATTGTTGAGCCATATCACACCGCTGAGCGCCGACGCCGGCGAAGTACGCCTGCTGGTGCGGACCGGGTTGGGCAAGTTGGGAAGCTGGGACGCGGGTGCGACCGGCGGCGAGCGGTTGAGCGAGGCGTTGCAGGATTTTTTTGAAAACTGGGCTCTGCATTTTCCCGCTGCTGAGCACGAATTGAACCTCCGCCGCAAGGTGTTTGAAGAAAACTGGTCTGCCCGCGGTCCGGGTCTGATGGCCGCCATCGGCCGTTTCACCGACGAGTCGTTGATCGCGCCGCGGGCGTCGGTTTTGGTGGTCGAGCCGCTGTTGGGTGGCGGTGGGACCGCGTATCTGGCTTACAACGCGGTGGCCATCGAAGGGGTGTTGGCCAACCCCTGCGGGGACCTGCCGGAGATCGTCCGTCTGGCCTGGCTGCTGGCTGAACTTCAGCTGGAAGCCCCGATCCACAGCGAAACGGTCCACGGTAGCCGTCTGCCGCTAATCGCCGCTCTGGCCATGGTGCCCCCGACGCTGCAGGCCGCATCGGTTGTCGAGCTGGCCGATTTCTCGCCGGTGACGGTCCAGCGGGCGATCGAGGTGTGGCAGATTCCTGTCGAGGATCGAGCGGCAACGGCGGAAGGCTTATTGCGGTGGTGGGACAGCTACAGCCGCGAGCGACCGCGGTGGCCCGTGGCCCTGGCCGCGCTGGAGCGGCTACTGGCGTGAGCGGACGGGACAGTGCTCAGCCCCCATTCAAACCACCGTTCGTTTCCAGCCGCCGTGGCGGAAGCGGTAGACGACCATCAGGCAGCGGAGGCTGATATCGATCAGCATGGCCCACCAGGCGCCGGCCACGCCGTACCAGGGAGTCAAGAGGCAGGCTATCGGGATCCGAATGCCCAGCATGCCGACCAGCGTGAACAGGAGGGGCCAGCGGGTATCGCCGGCGCCGCGGAGCGCGCCGGAGAGGACCATGTGCAGTGCCAGCGGCAACATGGCGTAGGAGGCGATCCGCAAGAGGCTGGCTGCCTGTTGGGCGATCGCGGTCTGTTGTGGGTCCAGGAAGATGTCGGCCAGCCACCGGCCGCCGAAAAAGAACAACAGGCCGACGGTCAGCATAATCCCGCAGGCCGTCGCACAGGCCAGCATCACGCCCCGATCGGCTCGACGGGAGTCCCCGGCCCCCAGGTATTGCCCCGCCATCGTGGTGGCTGCCAGCGAGAATGCCGCGCCGGGGAGGAAGGCGAGTGATTCCAGGCGGATGGCCACGTTATGTGCCGCGGCGGCCTCGTTGCCCAGGGCATTGATGATCGCCACGAAACCCATGTGGCAGGCGATGATCGATACCGTATCTGTTCCGCCGGGGATGCCGATCCGCAACAAACGCCCGATTTGCTTCCGGTCCGGGCGCAGCCAGCGGCCGTACAGTCGCAAACCTCCTCGGCCGCGCAACAGGGTACCCAGGACCAGCAACCCGCCGGTGACATGCGCCGCAGCGGTACCTAAGGCAATACCGTCCCAGCCCATCGGCGAAACGGGACCGCCGCCGATCACCAGCCAACAACTGACGCCAATATTGACCAGGTTCACTACGGACATCACCCAAAACACGGTGACCATATCGCCCGCCCCGCGCAGACAGGCAATGCCCACCCGTTGCAGCATGATCGCCGGCAACACGGGCAGAATGATGTGGATATAGCGCACGGCCAGGTCCGCCGCATCGGGTTGGAGGCGCATGGCGGTGACGAAGGGCCGAGCGGTCAGGTAGCCGATGACCATGGCCCCCACGGCGACCAGCCCGCCCAAGACCACCGCCTGGCAGGTAATCTGTTGCGCGCGGCGCAGGTTGCCGGCACCCACAAAGCGGGCTGTCAGCGCGGTCGCGCCGCTATTGACAAAATCAAACATGCCGGTCAAAAACCACATCGTGTAGGCCATCAAGCCAATCGCCGCCAGCTCAGGAGCCTCTTTCAAAATGTTGCCGGCCAGCCAGACGTCGACCAACATCACCAGCGCATGCAATAACTGTTCGGCCAGCACAGGAAAAACCAGCCGAAGCATGGGACGAAAGGTGCCTGGGGAGTGGGCCAGCGATATGGGCATCGGTCGGGGACTCGGGGCCAGGTGTCAGGAGTTAGGAGGTGATGGTGTGGGATTCAGGATACGGGATCAGGGAAAAGTCAGGATAGGGGACCATGGCTTTGGTACAGCTGGAATTTGCGGGGTAAAATGTTGTTATTGCAGAGCTTGCCTTACGACGAAGCGGAACTTGTCTATCTGCGGGCGGGCTTTCTATGATGGATAGATGCAAACGATGCAAGTTCGCAAGTTGATCCCGGCTATGATCGCTGCGGCGGCTGTGGTGGTGGCGGGCCGTTTGGCAGCCGACATTGGCGGGCGAGAGGAGGTTTCTGCCGACCTGATCTTGATGCAGGGTAAATGGGAGTTGGTCGACTTTGCCTACTATCGTGACGGCATCGCGGAAAGGCCGCCGCGCCAGCAAGTCCGCGGGACGCGCACCGTGACCGGTAACCGTTACCGGTTGCAGCTGCAGGTCCTGCACCAGCAGATAGACAACATGTACACTTTCCAGTTGTTTCCCGATCGGCAGCCCAAGGGCTTCGATGTCACGCTGCCAAAGCCGGACAAGCGGTTGATCAAGGGCATCTACGAGATCAAGGGCGACACCTTGCGCCGTGCCTATACTCAGCCGCACGAGCCGCGCCCGACAAAGTTCCAGGCGGGTAACCAGACCTACCAGGAATGGCGACGAGTGGTGGAAGTCCCCCAGAAGGCCGAATCGTAGTGGCCACAGTGCCGCCCCGGTGCGGACATGGGCGATCGAGTTGGCGACCTTGCCCTGGGCTGGATACCGTGCCATGGATGAGCGGTCTGGTCGTCAACCGCCAAGTGTGTGACAGGCTAAAGCCTGCGGCGCCCGCTTTGGGCGAGCAGCCGGGATTACTGGCTGAGCTCTCTTTTTCGCACCTGGCGGAATATCTGAAACGAGCGCCCCAGCAACAGGGCTGCCAGTGCACCGCAGGTGATCGGCAAAGGTACCGCGGTCCAGGGAACCAGGCCCAGCCAGATCGCGGTGCTCTTCAAAAGGCAGGCGGACCCCAAAAAGACACTTAACGACAACATCGGCCCCACTCGGTCGGCACCCTCAACCGCCAATCTGCGATCCTGACGCGGCTCGACCGCCGGTGGCTGGTACGGGTTCATGGAAGGGGCCATGCCTTGTAGCCTATCGGTCCCACGTGTCACGCGTCGAGTGGAGAACAAATTTTTCCCTGGCGGGCCCATCCGAGCACGATGCAAAGGAGCAAGGGTTCCTGGTAGATCAAGCTCGTTTTCCCCCAGGACCGAAACCCCTGCTGGTTGGTGGTTCGACCGTCCCGGCGTGAGCGACCTGTTATGTGGGGTCTTCAGAGGAATCTGTGGGTAAGAAGCGACTTGCGTAGAAGAGGAAATAGTGTTTGAAGAGAAAATTTGAGCGCAATGGCTGCCAGCAGTGGGTAGGGTTTTTCACTCAGCGATATTCTTTGGCCCGTGGAAAGCGGTAAAGCAGGTCGGTTAAGAGTATCCGGTTAAGAGTGGCGGTTAAGACTGGGATGAAATGTACTCTTACTCTTAACCGAACCCTCTTAACCGAACCCTCT
>WVZU01000397.1:0-14840 GCA_011772275.1 Planctomycetales bacterium
AAAGCACGAGGCTGCTGACATGAAACCGGAAAGGCGCGCGTGTGCGACAACTACCCGTTGCTGCAATCGGCTAAGGGGTTACGCAAAGTGCAAAATGCACCCCCGCTTACCGCGCGCCGTCTCCGACTGCCCGCTCAGCTTCCGGGCCGTGGTTGGGACGGTACAGCCCAATACTTTCCAACGCCAGGTAGACTTCTTCCAAGGTCTTTTCGCCAAAATTAGAAATGGACAACAGGTCCTTTGGTGTACAATTCAATAAGTCATTGACTGAAAAGATGCCGCGATCCTCCAGGCAGTTTGTGGTTCGCACCGACAAGCCAATTTCAGCCGTGCTCATCTCCAGTTTTTCACTCAGCGACTGTTTCTGATTGCTGGCTACCGGAAGCGGTATGCGGGTCATCGGGGTCCCTCCCTAAAAGCTGGTCACAGTTCGTTGGATTCTCCTGGGAGAATCGGCCGGTAACGGCACCGGCCAAACGGTCAAGTATAACCATATTCTGGAAACTGCTGACAACTTTTCAACACGAATTTGCGGGCAGCCCGGACCAGGATCTCCAGCCTCCGCCGGCGACAGCATGGCCGTCGACGCCCCTGCCGGTTCGGCGACGCGGTATTTTTCAGCTGGCGAAACTGGCCAGCAGTTCCGGCAATTTTTTTGCTGCCGAAAGTCTGGTCGGCTTTTGCCGCAGCCAGCAGGGCGAAATGCAGGCCTTCCATCACAACCAGCCGACGCTGTGCGATTGCTAGCAGACCGCTATACTTGCCGCAAATGTGGGAACTCAGCGAACAAGATCTGACCGAGGCCCAAAAATCGGCCGTCACACATATGCACGGGCCCTTATTGATTTTGGCCGGGCCGGGCAGTGGCAAGACGCGGGTGGTGACGCACCGCATCGCTTACCTGCTGCGGCAGGGTATCCCGCCCTCGCAGATCGTTGCCTTGACCTTTACCAACAAGGCGGCGGACGAGATGCGTGGTCGCCTGCAGCAGTTGGTGTCCACCGACGGGTTGTGGATCAGCACCTTTCACCGCTTTTGTGCTCGGCTGCTGCGTCAATACGCCGCTTTGTTAGGCCTTTCCGAAAATTTCACGATTTACGACACCGACGACAGCCTGCGGGCCTTGCAGCAGGTAATCGCGGCTCAGCACCAGGAAACGTCGATGTTCAGTCCGCGGCAGATTGCTGAGCGGATTAGTTGGGCCAAGAACCATTTGATTGCGGCGGAAGATTTTCGCGGCGTGGGGGGTGGGCCGATCAGCGCCGTGGTGGCTGGCCTGTACCCGAAGTACCAGCAACAGCTGCTGCGGTCCGCGGCCGTGGATTTCGACGATCTGTTGATGCATGTGGCCACGTTGTTGCACCAGCATCCGGAAGTCCGCCAATCTTTGGACCAGCGGTTTCGCTACATCCTGGTCGACGAGTATCAGGATACCAACCACGCTCAGTATGCCATCTTGCGGGCCCTGGCCTGTGACCATCCCCACCTGGCGGTCACGGGCGATCCGGACCAGTCGATTTTCGGCTGGCGGGGTGCGAACTTGAACAACATCCTGCAGTTTGAGCACGACTATCCGAGCGTAAAGATTGTGCGGCTGGAACAGAACTATCGCAGTACGCGGCAGATTTTGCATGTGGCCGACACGCTGATCGCCAACAACGTGCAGCGGAAGGAAAAGGGTCTTTACACGGAAAACGAAGCGGGCTCGGCCGTGCGGCTTGTCTCGTACGCCTCCCAGCAGGAAGAGGCCCGCCAGATTGCTGCCGAGATTGCGGCGCAGATCCGCGCCGGCCGGCGGCGGGCGCACGATTTTGCCATTTTCTATCGTGTGAACGCTCTTTCACGAGCGGTGGAGGCGGCGTTGTACGAACAGGGAGTTTCCTACCAGCTGGTCAAAGGCCTGGAATTCTACCGCCGCAAAGAGATTAAAGATGTGTTGGCGTACCTGCAGCTGGTAAATAATCCGCGGGACGATATCGCTGTGCAGCGCGTGATCAACACGCCGCCGCGGGGGATCGGCAAGAAGACGGTCCAGCGGTTGGTGGAATATGCCGCGGGGCGGGCCATCCCACTGCTGGACGCCGCCCGCGAGGCGGGCATGATTCCGGGCATGACCGGTCCCGCGGCCACGCGACTGGCCCGCTTCGCGGCCGCCATGGACGAACTCGCCCTGGCCGCGACCGGTTCGGTGGAACACATCGTGGGACTCGTGCTCTCCATGTCCGGATACCATGAAATGTTGCGGCAATCGGACGACCCCGCAGACCAAGATCGCCTGGCCAATATCGAAGAACTACTGACCGTCGCTCGACAGTTCGACGAACGGCACCCGGAACAGCAGTCGCTGGAGCTGTTCCTGGAAGAAACAGCCCTGATCAGCGATACCGACGAATGGAACCAAGGGGCTGAACGGGTCACCCTGATGACCTTGCACTCGGCCAAGGGGCTGGAGTTCCCGGTGGTCTACATCATTGCCGCCGAACAAGGGCTGTTGCCGCACGATCGCAGCAAAGACAATCCTCACGAATTGGAAGAAGAACGGCGCTTGCTGTTCGTCGGCATCACACGCGCTCAACAACAACTGCAGATCAGCATGGCCCGCTTCCGCGAGTATCGCGGATCACGGCGAATGACCGTGCCCAGCCCTTTTTTGATGGAACTGCCTCGCGAGCGGATGGAACTGGTCGAGCCCGATTATTACGAGATGCCCGAATTCGAACTGTCCGAAAATTTTGTGGCGGACGTAAAACAGCACGTCCCCCGCTCGCCGGGCCCCGCCCGTGAGGTGACCACGCCGCAGGTGACGACGGCCGACCAGCTGGCCAGTCCCCCTGGCAGCGACCCGCCGGCCAACCGGCAGGCACCCCCCGCGCCGCCGGACCATGCCGAAACCTTTCGCGTGGGTATGGCCGTGACGCATCCGGACTACGGCCTGGGCAAGATCGCGGCCCTCAGCGGCAGCGGTGCCAAGCGAACGGCGACTGTCAATTTTGCCCTCTCCGGACGCCGGACCTTTCGGATCAAGGAAAGCCCCTTACGCCCGGCCAGTGCGAACTCGTAAGCCGCAGATTGTCCCGGGACCTGTCCCTTGTCCCTGGACCTGTTCCTGGTCCGGCAAGTCGTGAAGCGGGAGGGGGGATTTGGGATACGAGACAAGGGATTTGAAATAAGCGCGACAAGCGATTTGCGATTTGCCACAAATCCCGCAACCCGGAAGCCTGCACCCGCACTCGGAGCCCGCACCGGGAACCCGCACCCTTTTTCCCGTCACCCGCACCCGGATTCGGTAACGCGTAATCCGCACCCCCCATGACCCTCCTCTGGCCCATCCTGCTGGTCCTGCTGCTGATCGCCCTGTGGACGCTCAACATTTTCGGTGTTCCCGGCAATTGGCTGGTGCTGCTGGCGACCGTGGTCTACGCCTACCTGGTACCGGATGCGTGGGTGGTCGACGTGGGATGGCTGGCGATCGGGGTCATGGTCTGCCTGGCACTGCTGGGCGAGGCGATCGAGTTATTGGCCAGTGCGGTGGGAGTCCACCGCTACGGAGGCACGCGGCGGGGGGCGGTCCTGGCCCTGGTGGGGGCCCTTGTCGGTTCGGTGACCGGCCTGTTCCTGGGAGTTCCCGTCCCGATTGTGGGGCCGATCCTGGGGGCGATTTTCTTCGCGGCGGTCGGTGCGACGTGTGGAGCGGTGCTGGGCGAGAAGTGGGCGGGGCGCAAGCTGAGCGATAGCTGTAAGGTGGGGATGGCGGCCTTCTTTGGCCGACTGGTGGGGACCGCCGGCAAGATGGTGGCCGGGGCCGTGATGATCGCGGTGGCGGTGGCGGCCGTCGCCTTGGAAATGTTCTGAGCCGTTTTGCTTACCATGGCGGACCATGTTCCCGCCGTGTCGTCCCTTCGATCGCAAACCGCTCCCCCCCCTCCCCCGCGGGCCCCCTGCACAGCAGCCGGGCCAGCCTGGTGGCGATCACCCTGGTCACTGCCTGCTATTTCGCCGTGGCCGCAGGTTATCTGTTTATCTCTGGGTCAAATCCGCTTGACCCGAATTTACTGCAAACTTTGTGCTCAGCGACTATAAGTCTTTGCCTGACAAGGAAGATGGCGCGAGTGGAAATCAAGCCGACCAATCCTCCGCCGATCCTCGATTCAAAACGGCTGATGCGTTCAGGCAAAGATCTGGCCACCGCACCGCAGGTGACTTGTCAGAAATCGGGTTAACGGCTGCGGTCCCCCACAGCCGGTGCGAATTTCTCGCACTCGGCACGCGTTTTTTTCTTGACGTTTTTGCGTCGATCTGTCAGGGTGACTTTGTCAAGGGACGCGGCGGCAAGCGCAAAGTCATTAGCGCGGTTACCTTACTCGTTCCTCTCTTCTCGCGATGCTCTTCGATCAAGTCCATAGCCTGTTCGCCACGGCGTGGTGGTCGTGTTCCCGCGGGCCGCTGGCGCGTCCCGCCCAAAGTGTGCTCTTTTTGATCAAGCGCCTGCCTGGCGTTGGCGGTGATTTCAAAATCGGATTTCCCTTGTTTTCTTCATTTCTTTTGTCGTAACCCCTTAGCCGATTGCAGCAACTGGTAGTTGTCGCACGCGCGAGCCTTTCCGGTTTCATGTCAGCAGCCCCGTGCTCTTCTGGCTTCCTACGAATAGCCCCGTGCTTTAGCACGGGGTTGAGATCGCATAAAACATAAAATAGGTCTCGAGCCCCGTTTACGGGGCTTCCGGCTGTCTGGCTTTAGCCCGGGATGACTCGGGGAAGAACAACACGAAATCAAGCAGCACGACGCGTGATCGCCAGGGCTGAAGCCGCAACGATCAGAAGGCCCGTAAACGGGCCTCACCGGTGGGGTGGTGAATCATCATCACCCCGGCATAAATGCCGGGGCTAATACCAACCGGAGTGTCTTTCCCTCACCTGCAATCAGGTAAAGTGTTACGAATGAGGATGAACCCCACATTTTCTTAGGGACACCCCATGGACAGTATTTTCGTCCAGAAAGCCGGTCAAATCGCCAGCCCTGCACGGGAATGGCTGCAGAATCTTTTCGGTCGTACGCTTGGTGAAGATGAGCACGTAACTATTTTTGTGGCGACACCGCACGCAGCACCGGCCGCGGAAGACCGCCGAGCCGCGTTTGAACGCATGAATAAGGTCCTTGACGAGGCAGCCAAACGCATGAAGGATGTCTCGGACGAGGACTTCAACGAGGCCGTCGACGACGCCTTTGAAGATATTCGCAGACGCCGAAAATAATGCGTGTCGTTCTCGATACCAATATCCTCGTACGAGCAACGAAAAACGCGGCGGGGCCAGCTCGAGCATTGCTTCGAGAGTTCGAATCGGACCAACACAACTTGACAGTGACCAATGCCATTCTCATCGAGCTGCTTCGTGTTTTGGATTATCCGCGGGTACGTGCAATACATGGCCTTCGTGACGAAGAGTGTCAGCAGTACGTACAATCGCTGCACGATGCGTCTGAGTTCGTAGCATTGGCGACGGAGCCATCCCCAGTTTCGCCCGATCCGGACGATGATCCGGTGGTCCAAACTGCAATTCAGGGAAAAGGCCAACGTCTTGTGTACACTCGATCGGCATTTGCGGAGGCAAGATGTCCGAGAATATTGCGAACGCCGCGGCATCCAAATCCTGACTGATGTGGAGCTTTTGGAAAACCTTCGTGGCGAAGATCCGAACGCCAAGGATTAAGACTGGATAAGTTCTTTTATCGGAATTTAATCCGGTCATGTTGTCGATCTGGGCGTCATGCCGTTGAGGGAATTGCTCAAAGGTTCTTTGGACAAATTGGCTGGCATCTTCACGCACGCCTGCGCGCGTAATGAATATTCGGATGACATTAAGTCTTTTCATATGTTGAAAAAACGCTTAGCACGTTACGCGCTTACAGTATGATGACCGCACCAGGCGCGCCCAAAGCCCGATACTATGATCCCACTCGAGGACGATTCATCGGCAGGGACAAAAATGGAAAAAAGGACGGGTACCGAACCTGTTTCATTTTTGTTTCGCAACGCGGCCGGTAACCAGCGCGAAAAAAAACCGCACGATACCTGGACGGGATCGTGCGGTCTACCCAATGGCATCTGGCGCCCGAAGACCTAGACCATATCCTTCAGGTTCTTCAAAGCGCGGACCTTGATCTTTGTCGAGGCCGGTTTGGCGGGACGCGTTTGAGTTTCGCCGGTGAACGGGTTCCGCCAGTTCGGTTCAGCCGGCCGTGCCGGCACCTTCTTCCGCTCAACCTTGACCAGCCCCGGAATGGTGAACATTCCAGGACCGCGGTTGCTGAGCGCTTTGCGAATCTGTTCGGCGAGTGCGTCCATGACCGCCGCCACGTCCTTCTTGGAGAGGTCCGTCGATTCGGCGATCGCATTGAGGACTTCTGTCTTGGTGGGGGGTTTCTTCTTAATTGCCATTGCGATTCATTCCTCCTTGCAATGTAGGTGAAAATGGAAATTGTCCGTCCGCTGGCCACAGGCAAAACCTTGCCAGAAGCGATGATTGAACGGCAAGCGGCGGAAAATTACAACCCATAAAACGAAATAAACCCTGAAAAAAGGGCCCAAATCGCTCTCCGGCCCCCGGCCACCGCCGGGCAACCAATCGACACAGGTCAATCGGACACCGCAGCGGCGGTGCGGGTTGGTCCGTCGTTGGTGGCGTCCTCCTCGGTCCGCCGGGCGGCGACTGTTTTTCTTGTCATTCTGCGCCGCGGCTTGTAAAATATTTCAGTGTAAAAGGTTATGGCTCACCAGCATCTCGCCGGTGGCAGTCGGGTTGAGCTTTTCGCTCGCCGGGCCACCCGGGGCCTGGCGGGTTGCGGTGCTGGCTGAGGGGCTGGTCGAGTGAGCGGAAGGGTCCCTTGTCCTGGGTCGAGAAAAATGTTGCCGCGTGGGAATCGAATCATGGCTGGGCCTAGTCCGAGGATCCGCTGTTTGCCGCTGGCCCTGGTGGTCCTGGGGTCGGTGTTGCTGGACCTTCCCGCCACGTCGACCGCTGCTGAGCCAGAGACGTTGCGGCTGAGCGAGCCGGTATTTTTGCCGCCGGACCACCGTCTGGTCCGCATGCTCCAGACCGCCGACAAGTTACTAAAGCAGAATCGTTACAGCGAGGCTACCCGCGCGTTGGCTCGGATTTTGAACGCCAAAGAAGACTTTTTCGTGGCGGCCGGGACCCGGCCCGGCGCGGCCCACAAAGGTTACAACTTCCGCAGTTTAAAAAACCAGGCGCATCGCCGCCTCGACCAGTTACCGCCGCAGGCTCGCAAATCGTACGAGTTGCAGTTTGGGATCACTGCCGAGCGGTTGTTGAATCGCGCGGTAGCTGAGGGGGACACGGAGGGGATTGCGGAAGTCACGCGGCGCTATTTTCATACGGCGGCCGGTTATCGGGCCATGATGTTGCTGGGGCAATACCACATGGATCAAGGGCGGGCGCTGGGTGCGGCGCTATGCTTTGAACGTGTCTACCAAAGTCAGGCGCGGGGGCAGTTCGAACCGGGGTTGTCGCTGCTGCTGGCGTCCTGCTGGCTACGGGCGGGGGAAATCGATGAGGCCCAACAGGTACTGACGCGTCTGAAAGAGCTTGATCCCCGGGCAACTTTCCAGATCGGCGGCCGGACGGTTCGCTTTTACGAGCACGATGATCAAGCGTTGGACTGGCTGGCAGAGGTCATGGGCAAGGCGAGGCACATGCTGGCGGGTCGCACGTCGAATTGGCTGATGTTTCGCGGCAATCCGGCTCGAGCGGCCCAGAGCGACGGGGGCCTGCCCCTGCTGGTCCGCCCCCGCTGGACACAACGCGTTGCCCGCGACAGCGATGCGGAAAAATTATTTGCAACTTCGCACCAACAATTTGCCGATGATCTGGTCCCTGCCCTGCCCACGTTCCAGCCGTTGGCCATGAACGACCTGGTGTTGATGCGCGGGCCGGGGCGACTGGCTGCCGTCGATTTCCGTACGGGGAAACTGATCTGGATGGTCGAGGCGGATCGTGCGGATGTTGCTGGGCGTGACGAGCGGGCGGTGCGCGACGCGAACCCTCAGCTGGAAAACAATCGACTGCAGCAGCAAGCCTGGATTGACAACACGTACTCTTCGCTCAGCAGCGACGGAGAACACGTCTACATCCTGGAGGATTTCCACCGTCCCCACGACAGCCAGCTGACGGTCGATCGTACGGGTCGGCGGAAGTGGCACCAGAGCGATTCCCACAACGTATTGGCTGCTTACGACATCCAGCACAGCCAGGGAAAACGGGTCTGGTCGGTCGGCGGTCCGACCGAAGGCGACCCCCAGCTGGCCGAGGCTTTTTTCCTCGGCCCACCCCTGGCCATGCAAGGCCGCCTGTACGTGATTGCTGAACTGGAAGAAGAAGCGCGTTTGGTGGTGCTGGAAGCCGCCAGCGGCAAACTGCTCTGGTCACAGCAACTGGCCGTGGCGCCGCAATCCCAGCGCCAGCCAAGTCTCCACCGCTTGGCAGGCATCAGTCCCTCGTATGCCGAAGGCGTCTTGATTTGTCCCACCGGTGTCGGCGCGGTGGTCGCCGTCGACCTGACCACCCGCAGTCTGCTGTGGGGTTACCAGTACCCCGATCCGCACGAACACGGCGTATTCCGCCGTGGTTGGGGGATGCGACGCCAGGCGGTCCCGGTCAAGGCGGGGGAAACCTGGGCCGACGGTTGCGCGGTCATCTCCGGTGGCCGGCTGGTGATTACGCCGGCGGAATCAAAGCAAATGCATTGCCTTTCGCTGACCAACGGCGAACTGCATTGGCGGATCGATCGTGACAATGACGACCTGTTGTACCTGGCCTGTATTCACGACGCGACTGCGGTGATAGTCGGCAAGCAAAAACTGACCGCCATCAACATGGTGACGGGCAAGGTAGCCGACGGTTGGCCGTTGGAATTGCCCCGCGACGCTATTCCCAGTGGGCGAGGTTACTACAGTGGGGGCCACTATTTTCTGCCGCTGAACCTGGCCGGCAGCGGCGAGCTCGCTAAAATCCGGCTCGACAAACCCGCGATCGTCCAACGGGTACCGAGCCACGACGGGACGATCCTGGGCAACCTGGTCTGCTACGGCGGGCAGATCCTTTCGCAAAACGTCGATCGCTTGCAGGTCTACTATCAAGTCCAGCCGCTGCAAGAAAAGGTGGCTCAAGTCGTGCAGGACGACCCGCAGAACATTTGGGCCATGCTGCGCCAGGGCGAGCTGCTGGTCAGCGGGGGCAAGACGGGCGAAGCGGTGCGGCGTTTTCGTCAAGCCTACCAGCGGGCTTCTGCCCGGGCCGCGGCTGAGGAACCCGCCTTGGACGAGCTGGTCCGCGACACGGCGGTCGCTCACCAGCTGGAGGCCCGCAAGCTGTTGCTGTCCAGCATGCTGGCGAATCTGCGCAGCGACTTCGCCGCTCACCGCACCACGATCGACGAAATCAAGTCCCTGATCCGTTCGCCGGCCGACGAAACGGAATTTCTTCGAGTGCGGGCCGCTGGGCATGAAAAGCTGGGCGAGTACGGGGAGGCGGCGGCCGCCTATTTCCAACTGGTCGACTCCGCCAGGCATACCCAGGCGTTTGTCTCGGTCGAACGGTTCCACACCGTCCGCCTGGACCGTTGGCTGCGGGCGCGGATCGAACATGTCTCGGCCCAGCTGCCCGAGGACGGCCGCCAGTTCCTAAACGATCAGCTGCAGCGACGTCGCACCGAGGCCCTCCAGGACGGGTCGCCGGACGCCCTGCGGCGTTTCACTCAGCTGTTCGGGAACTTGCCTTCAGCCGAACCGGTCAAGCATGCGTGGGCGAACAAATTGGAGGCGGAAGGGAACGAGTTTGAACTCTTGATGCTGTTGCAGGAACTGTCCAAATCGCCGACGCCCGCGATCCGCCGCGAAGCGATCGCTCGGCTGGCACGGCTGTTTCATGCCCGCAAGTTTCACCGCGAAGCGGCTCATTATTACCAGCAGTTGAGGAGAGAGTTTGCCGAGCAAATTTGCTATGACGGCAAGACAGGCCGGCAGCTGTACGATGCTCTGCCGGAATCGAGCCGCGTGCGACAGCCCCTGCGACCGTCGTGGCCGATGACCAAGCCCAGGATCGAAGCCGGCCCCCGCAGCAACCGCAGTAACCTTCGTTATTCCCTTGCCACCCCCCTGTTCATGCTCAGCCATCGCAACCGGTTGCAGGACCCGATGATGGCGATGATTTCCCAGCATCATCGCCCGCAACTGGCTGGCCAGGACGGCCACGGCAGGCTGCAGTGGACAGTTTCTTTGCAGCAGGGGGGCAACGAGAGCATGCTGAGGGTCAACAGCGGATTCAGTTGCGGCCGCAGCGACGGCCCCCTGCTGGTGGCGGTGATCGGCAATCAAGTCGTGGCCGTCAATACGCTCAAGTTGCGGGACGGCGACGACGGTACCGCCGTGCTCTGGCGGGAGAACCTGGTGCCGACCCCGACCAGCCTCCAGATCCCCCGGCATCCCATGCACCGCGGCGGGGAACGGCCGCCGTGGGGGGATGAGTTGCGCAGTACCGGCAAGCACCCCCGCCTGATGGCCCGCCTGGGCCCGATCACGCCGGGAGGGGTCAGCTACATCCGGAATCGCGACCTGGTCTCGGTGGACCCCTATTCCAATGAGCAGATCTGGCGCTATCGCGGCGTCGATCTGCGGGCGGCCATTTTTGGGGACGAGCAATACGTGCTGGTCGCGGCGCACGACGTCGACAACGCAAGAATATTTTCGGCCACCGACGGCACGTTGTTACATACCGTCCAGCTGCCGCCGCAGGAAGCCCGCTGGACGTACGTCGGCCGCAAGATCCTCACCTGGCGGAAAAAAGAGCCGCGGAAAAAAACGGCCCCCCACGTGGCAATGTACGATCCACTGCACGAAAAAGACGATTGGACCTGGGATCTNNCCTGGGATCTTCCATCCGGCACCAAGGGCAGACTGATTGGACTCGAGCAGCTGGCCCTTTTGCAGCCCGACGGGCGGTTTGTGGTGCTGGACCTGCTGACCGGCCAGCCGTTGATCGATCGCATGCTCAAGCCCGAACCCGCCCTGAAGGGAATTTACGTGATCCCCTCGCGCGATTACCTGGTACTGTTCACATCGACGTTACATGGGCCCCGTGACAAGTCGGTCCGCTACGACTCGTGGCCGCAGCATGAAACGGCCAGTGCCCTGGTCACCGGCCGCATGTACTCGCTGGACCGCCAGACTGGCGAACTCCTGTGGTCCGTGCCGGCCGCGCTGCACCAGCAGGGATTGATGCGCTATCAGCCTGCCGAACTGCCGGTCGTCGTGTTCGCTCGCCGTGAACATCGCAAAGGCAAGAGCTCGATCGTGATGCGGTTCATGGATAAACGGACCGGGCGCTGGCTGGCACCGCCAAAGGAGTTGCGAAACCCGTCCAATTGCGAATTGGAAGGCGATCCTGAAAAGCAGACGATCACGGCCTATTTCCATAGCTCGGGGATGAACTTCCGCTTGAAGTTTACCGACGAACCGTTGCCGCCGGGTCCGCCGGAGCAGGGTCCCACCCCCGATGCGGACGGCAGCACGACGTTGAGCAAATGGCTGCAAGCGATCCAAAAGGGCATGCAGCAGGAGGAAAAGGACGATCTGTTTGGTGATTTCTGACAGGCTGAAGTTGCTGGGGCGTATTGGCTGAATCGACGGGCAAGACCAAGACTGCCCCCGGCAAACCTGACACGACTTCCTCTGGGAAGAAATGGTGACTTGTGATGAACAAGTTTTGGGCGAGGCGACGCATCCGGACCCCAGCCGCCTGGCTGGTGGCAACCGCACTGGGGCTGGTCTGCGGGACGGCCACGCCGGTGGTGGGGGCGGAAAAATCGCAAGTCGACCGTTTGGTCCAGCGGGGCCTGGAATGGACCGCCCGCCGCCAGTCGCGGGTGGGGCACTGGTCGGCCAACGACGGCCGCTACCCCACGGCCATGACCGCCCTGGCCGGCAACGCCCTCTTGTGCGAGGGTTCCACCACCACGCAGGGGAAATATGCCGAGCATATCCGGCTGGCCGTGGAATACCTGGTCAGCCGCAGCAACCCCAACGGCCTGATCGGTGACGCGCGGCGCGACGACCGCTATACCTACGGCCACGGCTTTTCCATGTTGTTTCTTTCCCAGGTGCTGGGGGAGGAAGAGGACGAAACCCGCCGCGCTCAGCTGATCGACGTCTTGACGCGGGCGGTGGAGTTTACGGGTCGAGCGCAAACGAAGGCGGGGGGATGGGGCTATTTGAGCGCCAAGGATGGGGGCGGCTTTGACGAGGGGTCGACGACGGTCACCCAGGTTCAGGGTCTCCGCGGCTGCCGCAACGCCGGTATTGAGGTCCCCAAGGAGATCATCGACAAGGCGGTCGGCTATATTCACAAATGCACTACTAAAGACGGCGGAGTGCAATACAGCTCGAAAGGGGGAGGCGGCCGGCCGGCCATCACCGCCGCGGCCGTGGCCTGCCTGTTCAACGCGGGTGAGTATGATAGTGAATATGTCCCCAAGCTGTTGGAATACTGCAGGAAACACCTGAGCAATATCTCCAATCAGAGCTACGGCCATTGGCACTATGCTCATTATTACTACGCACAAGTCATGTACCGCGAAGGCGGAAAGGTTTGGGAAAACTATCGTGATGACGTGACGAAGAAACTGTTGAGCGAGGCGACGATCGAGGCGGATCGATACGCTTACTGGAACCAGGGATACATCGGGCCGATCTACACGACGGCCATTAACCTCACGATCCTCCAATTGGGCAAGAGCGCCTTGCCGATTTACCAGCGGTGACCCGCTACCCTCCCCTTCACCTCGAACTTAAAGGTGCAACCCAAGATGAGCTCTGTCGCCGACCAGGGTGCCGTCAGGAAACTGAACGCGGCCCGCGAAAAAATATCGGAACAACTGGGCCAAGTGATTGTGGGCCAGGACGAAGTCATTGAGGAACTTTTGATCTCGATGTTCAGCCGCGGCCACTGCCTGCTGGAAGGCGTTCCGGGTCTGGCCAAGACCTTGATGATCAGCACGCTGGCCCGCGCGCTGAACCTCAGCTTCGCCCGCATCCAGTTCACGCCCGACCTGATGCCGGCCGACATCACGGGCACCGACATTATCGAAGAGAACAAATCGACCGGTGCCCGCGAAGTTCGCTTTCTGGAAGGCCCGGTGTTCAACAATGTCATCCTGGCGGACGAAATCAATCGCACGCCACCCAAAACACAGGCGGCACTCCTGGAGGCGATGCAGGAGCGCCAGGTGTCGATCGGCCGCGTGCGGCATCCGCTGTCCGAACCCTTCTTTGTACTGGCCACCCAGAACCCCATCGAACAGGAAGGGACGTACCCCCTTCCGGAAGCTCAGCAAGATCGGTTCATGTTCAAGGTCTTCGTCAACTACCCCAGCTTTGACGAGGAATTCGAGATTGCACGCCGCACCACCACGGTGGTCACCGACCATATCACGCCCGCTCTGACAGCGGAAGAAATTATCCAGTTGCAGCAGGTTGTCCGCGAGGTTCCGGTCAGCGACCACGTGATCCGTTATACGCTCTCCCTGGTCCGGCAGACGCGGGTGGGACACGCCGGGGTACCCGATTTTGTCGCCGACCAGGTCAGCTGGGGGGCCGGGCCGCGGGCGGTCCAGTACCTGATCCTGGGCGGGAAGGCTCGGTCCCTCCTGCACGGCCGCACGCACGTCTCCACCGACGACATCCAGGCCCTGGCCAAACCGGTGCTCAGACACCGGCTGGTGGTGAATTTTGCCGCCGAAAGCGAAGGCGTCACTCAGGACGATATTGTCGACAAACTGCTTGACGAAACCCCTACGAAAGAAGACGAGCTGAGCCGAGATGCGCGATTCCAAGAAATTTTTTCATCCTGAAGCCATCCGACGGATCGCTCGACTGGAACTGCGGGCTCGACACATCGTGGAGGGATACCTCTCCGGCAGCCACCGCAGCCCCTACTTTGGCCAGTCCGTCGAATTCCTCCAGCACCGCCAGTACGCACCCGGCGATGACCTGCGACATGTCGACTGGAAAGTCTGGGCCAAGCAGGATCGGTATTACGTCAAGCAATTTGAGGAAGACACCAACCTCCGCTGCACGCTGCTGGTCGACGTGTCGGGCAGCATGCGTTACGGCAGCGGGCCGCTGGACAAATACGATTACAGCTGTACGATTGCCGCCAGCCTGGCTTATCTGCTGCTGCGCCAGCAGGACGCGGTTGGCTGCATCACCTTTGATGATTCCCTCCGCGCCAAGGTTCCCGCTCTGACCAAACGCACGCACCTCAATTCGATCGTCGAGGCCCTGGCGGCGGACGACCCGCGGGACAAGACCGATTTCTCTGTCATCTTGCGGCAGGTGGCCGAACAACTGCCCCGCCGCGGGATGATCATCCTGATCTCCGACCTGCTGGCCGACCGCACGGGGCTGATCAAAGGGCTTAAACTGCTCCGGCAGCGCGGCCACGACGTGATGGTCTTTCACGTGATGGACGACGACGAACTGAATTTTCCCTTCAGCGGGCCGACCCGTTTTGAGGGGCTCGAATCCTCCGCCTCCGTCAACTGCAATCCCCGCGCCCTCCGCACTGGATATTTGGAAGCCCTGGAGCGTTTTCTGGATGACGTCCGCCGCAACTGCGTGCATAACACCTGCGACTACGACCTGATCAAGACCAGCCAACCGCTCGACGCCGCTCTGGCCGCCTACCTGAGTAACCGCCTGGGGATGCACCATCGGAATTAGGGATCAAATAACACCTGCAGCAGTCGTTTGGGGACCACCAGAAGATTTT
>WVZU01000397.1:14921-15082 GCA_011772275.1 Planctomycetales bacterium
ATTTTGACGGGGAGATCACAGTGCGGCCTTTGGCTGCCACCAAAAGATGCGGATTTTTGAACAGAAGTAAACAGAGTCAACAAAAGGCGCGACTGTGCTCTGTTCGCTCGGTCGTCTCGTGTTCAAACCATACGAAAAAAAAGAGGTTCAGGAACCGTGGC
>WVZU01000396.1 GCA_011772275.1 Planctomycetales bacterium
GATATCGATTACCTCGTTTCCGAGATCCTCGTCAAAGGCGCTCGAGCGGTGCGGGCGGTCTACGAGGAAGAACCCGCCATGCCCGTGATTGTCTCCACCTCGGGCTGTTCCCCCTGCGAGGCCTGTCCCGAACTGGAGGGCCTGGAAGGTTCCGGGGCCGTGGCGGCCAACGACTTTTATAACCGCTTGATTGCCAACCGCCAGCTGATGGGGCTGGTCGATGCCTTGAACATGAACGTCTCGGACCACTACGACGGCTATGGGAACATGGACGGAACGCATATCCCTTCGGTGTGGGGAAATTACGACCTGGTCCGCCGCAAGCTGGATGCCGCCAACTATCGCGGCAAAAAGATCCTGGCATCTGAATCGTGGATCTCCTGGGATGGCGGCGAGAACGCGATTGATGTCAACGGCGACGGCCTGAAGAACGAACAGGATGCGTACGCCAAGACGCTGACCATTATCGGACAGTGCATGCAGCGGGGGCTGAATACGATCAACTTGCCCTGGTCCGATAACTCCAGCGGCTGGGCCATGGGATTGACCAAGCGCCGCGATTACAACGGGCGGATCAAGCGGTTGGATCCCAAGATCGTGATCCCCGCCAGCGACGGCGGAGCGGATGTGGTGACGAAGAAGGTGGTGCTGAAGGGCACCGATGACGATTTCGAAATCGAGGATGGATCGGGCAATGTGTTCAACATCCAGGAGTACATCAATCCGCCCGACCCGAATCACCTGCACTACTACATCTGGAAGTGGTACGCCCAGATCGCCGCGGGACCGGACGAGGTGATCCGGCATGCCCTGGCGGGGGAAATCGGAAACGATATCGCTGCCATGGGGCCCGGGTTTACCGGCATCGAAAGGTACCGCATCTCGGCCTACAACCGCACCCGGGACAGCTTCCTGGTGTTGCTCTATTCCAGCGGCGCCAACGGAACCTCGTGGGCCTGGGTCTCGATCCCCTCCCAAATCCAACACGGCCGGCAGTACAACAACGAGTTTTCCCAGCGGGACTTCCGCGGCGAAGGGTTCGCCGAGGGCGAAAAGTTCTGGGCACGGATCGTGACCAAGGATATCAGCCAGGAAAACGGGTCCGATGTGGGCCGGATCGAAACCGTGAAGAAGAACCTGACCGTCAAGGATGGGATCTTGAGGGTGCCCATATTGAACATGCGGAAGTTCACCACGGTCGAGTTCCTGAGGGCCCCGCCAGCGGCCGCGGGCAAGGCGGACAAGTAGTCCCCTCCGTGCGAAAAGGCCGGGGCAAGCGGCCGGCGGACCGGCAGGGGAGGGCAGGGGAGGAGAGCGCGGATGCGGCCATCACCCAACAACCCCGCTCGACCCCGCACCGTCCGTCTTGA
>WVZU01000197.1 GCA_011772275.1 Planctomycetales bacterium
ACTGCTGGGTGCCGGCGACGGAGTGCCCGGATTGCACCCACCGCCTGAACACCTCCGCGAAGTCGTTCTGCGGGTTTCAATCGCCGATCCCCGTCGCGAGGTCGTACAGCGATTCACCCGGCAGCTGGCGCCGTTGATCACCAGCGGTCCGGCCGGAATCGCCGGTTACGCCCAAGGCCGCTCGCCAGTCCGACCGGTCTACGCCTACTGGCCGACCGTCGTGTCCAAAGAACTGGTCCTTCCCAAGGTGACCGTCCGCCGGGCCGACCAATGGGCGGTGGGGTTGAACGAGACAGGCGAAAGGTGAGTTTGTTATGAACAACTCGACCATCTCTTTAGGCCAAATCGCCACCGCGCGCAGCGGTGACAAGGGAAACCATGCCAATCTGGGCGTTGTGGCTTACCGCCGTGGCGGCTACGAGTTTCTGGTCAGCCAGTTGACCGCAGATTTGGTGGCCCAGTATTTTGCCCCATTGGGGGTGCGACGCGTGGAACGTTTCGAACTGCCCAGGTTATGGGCCTTGAATTTTGTGTTGTACGACGCGCTGGCCGGCGGAGCCAGCCGGTCGCTGCGGACCGACACGCAGGCTAAACTACTGGGAACGGCTGCGCTGGAAATCCCGCTGCCGCGACCGGAGAATCTGGAAGAACTGACCTAGCACCCAGACCGTTCCATGGCTGACCGGTCCGGTTGCCAGCCGCAACGCGGCGACAGGCAACAGCCTTACGCGCCAGCCCCAGGGAAGGCGAATATACAAAAAAACCAGCCGCAACGCGGCGACAGGAAACAGCCTGGGGCGCGAGCCCCAGGAACCAGATACCCCAAAAAATTGAGCTGCAAACCGACGGCAGGCATTTCCACGGTATGGGACCTGGCCCGCAACTGGTTGGTCGCCTTAAGGGGCGCCCAACCTTTTTGCGTGAACTGTCTTTATCCGAGCGGCCTTGGAGCAGCAGGTTTTTGCGGAGGCGGCCTGAGGGGAAAACGGAAAATACGCGATGTCCGAACCGCTGGTCAAAATCCACGTTCACCAGAAAACGGCCACGATCCTGTTGAACCGGCCCGATAAGCGGAACGCGCTGAACCGCGCCATGTTGGCCGAATTGGATCAGGCCCTGCACGACCTGCACATGCAGCGCAGTGCCAGGGCTGTTATCCTCAGCGGGGCCGGATCGTCCTTTTGTGCGGGAATGGATCTGGTTGAGATGCAAGCGACCGCGGCCGCGGCGGATGCCATTCGGCTGTGGGAACAGGACGCCCGCGCGTACCGGGAAGTGATCGAAAAAATGTTGCGGTTTCCCAAGCCGATCATCGCCGCCGTGGACGGTGCCGCGGTGGCCGGCGGGGCGGGACTGGTCCTGGCCAGCGACATGGTGGTGGCCAGCCAGAACGCAAATTTCGGCCTGCCCGAACCTCGCCGGGGACTCATCGCGGGTATGGTCGCGCCGCTGCTGCACTTTCGAATCGGTGCGGGACGAGCCGCTTATCTGCTACTGACCGCCGAAACAATCGGCGCAGAACGCGCCTGCGAAATGGGCATTTTTCACGAAGTCGTTCAGTCCGACGTGGTATGGGCCCGAGCGAACCAACTGGCCGAGGCCTGTACCGCCAGCGCGCCCGAGGCCCTGGCACTGACCAAACGATTACTGAACGAAACGATCGGCGATCACCTGGTCACCATGCTGGCCGCCGGGACGGCCGCCAGCAGCACGGCCCGGACCACCGCCGCCGCCGCCGAAGGCCTGGCCGCGTTTGTAGAGAAACGTGAGCCGAACTGGGAGTGAAAAAAGAAAGTGGTTCTTCCGCAGAATCTGCGGGTGGATTGCTGTTTCCCAAGGGCGGCACAGCCACAGTCGGTCCGCCTGGGAAATAAGTGTGAGCAGCGGCTAGTCTTGGGGATCAGCAGCTCGGTCAAGTGGCTCCGTGAAAGAATGGCGGTGAAGACTGCGATGAAAATGCACCCTGAACCGCCACCCTGACTCAGACACTCTTAACCGAACACTCTTAACCGAACACTCTTAACCGAACACTCTTAACCGAACACTC
>WVZU01000060.1:0-1385 GCA_011772275.1 Planctomycetales bacterium
AAACTCCATCGCTGTAAGCTTAGCCCTCGGGACACGGAACACAATCCCCCCCGCCTTCTGGTGATTTGCGAGGGGTCTTGGGTGATCCCAGCGGCCTTGCGGACGGCCACCGCTTGAATTGGACCACCACTTTGGTATCGTGCTGGTTCTGAACGTGCGACCAGCGAGGCCGATTTCCCGGAAAATCGACGCTGGGAACAGCAGAGCTTTATATCTCGAGTTGTTGGAATACAGGAGTCTGTCATGTCGATGTATGTTGGAGAAGCCCTGGCGGGCGATGGCAATGAAATAGCTCATATTGATCTGCTGATCGGCAGCAAAGACGGTCCCGTGGGGGTAGCATTTGCCAACGCGTTGGCTCGTCAAAGCGAAGGTCACAGCAACCTGCTGGCCGTATTGACCCCGAACCTGGCGGTCAAGCCATCGACCGTGTTGGTCACCAAGGTGACGATCAAAGGTGCCAAGCAAGCGGTGCAGATGTTCGGACCGGCACAGGCCGCGGTGGCCAAGGCGGTTGCCGACTCGGTTTCCGACGGCGTGATTCCCAAAGACCAGGCGGAAGACCTGTGCATTGTCTGCGGTGTCTTCATTCACTGGGAAGCGGAAGATGACAAGAAAATTTACGACTTCAACTACCAGGCGACCAAGGAGTCGATAGCCAACGCCATGCAAGGCAAGCCCACGGCCGACGAGATGATTGCCGGCAAAGAGGAGGCCGCTCATCCGTTCCGCGGATTTTAGCCACCCAACAATCCAGGCGACCGGCGCCGGCCAGGCCGGCGCCGGTTTTTTCGTGGGAGGGCGGTCCCGGGGGCGGTGCGGTTCCTGGGGCTGGCGCGTGAGGCGGTGGGCGGTGGCCTGCCGCCCTGTTCGGCGGGCGACCAGACCGGTCATCTATTAGCCGGCATTCGGGCTAAAACTCCATCCTCCGAAACGCTCGAAAACCCATCCGCAACGAGCAGACGGTAACGGCGGCTCCCAGGACGATGGCGATGATGACGCCGCCGATCGTCATCCAGCCGATCAGTTGGGGGGTGAACTTGCGGGCCAGTTGAGCGTTATTGGCGAGCACGTAGAGGTGCGTGGGAATGGCGGTCAGGCTAACAACCACCAGAATATACACCGCGCTCAGCACCAGGTTCAGCGTGCCGCCAAAACCGGCGGCGATTTTCGAAGGATTGGTTTCGCGGAGGTCCGGCATCCGAGCGCCCAGGCCGACGGCCAGGGCCGACAGGCCCGTGCAGAGTACCAGGCAGGCCAGCTGGTGGATGGCGATCACCGGCCAGGAGATCCCCAGCAAGAGGTCGCTCACGAAAACCAGCAGGCAGCTGGGAACGGCGCATCCCAGAGCGGCGAACACGTATTTGCCCCACAAGATCGTTTCG
>WVZU01000060.1:1399-11125 GCA_011772275.1 Planctomycetales bacterium
AAAACGGGTGGTAAAAGTCGACAGGATCAGGCCGACGACCATCAAGTTCAGGAAACTCACGACGTTGACCCAGCCGACAAACGGCGTCCCATACCGCACGTTTTGCACATTGATGAAATACAATCCGACCAGACCGAAAAAAATCAAAAATTGAGCCCACTGGAGGGGATCGCGGCGGAACGTGCGGAAGTCCTTGACCAACAGCAGCCGAATTTTCGCCGGTACAAAGACCAGCAGGCGGGTCAGGATGCGGTCGATCCAGGCCACACCCGTCCGGCGTACCTGGGTCCGCTCGGTTTGCAACCGGCTGTAGCCCGGCTGGTAGATGCGAGACGCCAGCCAGACGGCTACTTGGTGGATGAAAAGCGCGTTGGCCAGCATGAGGGCCAGGAAAAGGACGGCTTGTGCCCAGGGCTGATAATCCACCGACCGGCCCTCGCCCCGGGCGGCCTCCAGCAACCCGCTGCTCAGCCACCAGCTGGGAAACAGGCGATTCTCCGTGGCGCTCAGCCGCAACATCGTCTCTTCGAACCATTCGATCGTCAGCGGGTCGTTGGGATGTCCCAGCGTGACGTACCAGGCGATCCACCCCACTGCCCCCAAGGCCCCCAAGGCGCTCAGCACGGTTAAAGCGCGACGCAACCGGGTCAGGAAATAAACAATCGACATGCACAGCACGGCGCCGACGCCGGCCGGCACTGCGACAAACGCCAGCATGAAGGGCAGGATCATGGCGTAGTAATACCAGGGTGCGTTGACCACAATGCCGTAGGAAATCAGCATGGGGGTGCCCAGCAGTAAAAAGCCCCAGCTGCTAAAGGCACAAGCCTCATGAAACTTGTAGGTAAAAATCCGCTCAAACCGCGTCGGCGTCGTCATTAAAAATGCGACCTCTCGCGATCGATACATGCCACTGTACAGAATCAGCCCGCCGGAGAAGACCAGCATCAACATCAGCGAGGCGTAAAACAGGTTAAAGACCTTTTCGACCGTCTCGCGGCTGAGCGCCCCCGCCTCCTGATGCAGAAACGTAAAGCCCTCGTAAGTCACCAGAAACAATCCCAACCAAAACAGACCGCTCATCACCGCCGCCAGTACGATCCGCAGCCGTGCCGTGCGTAACAGTTCTTCCAGCGACGAAAGGATGATCTGGTGGCGGAGCCGCCAGAACAGACGAGCTTCGGCGGGGGGGGGAAGGAGGTGGGGCATGCGAGGTTCGAAATTCAGGAGAGGGAATTTGGCGTGCGGGATCGGGGGTGTTGCCTTTTGCCTGCTATCTTCTGCATTCTATTTCCGCTCGACGGCTTCTGTTTTTCCTCGGCCAACTCCCAGCTCGTCCGCCTCGCCATTTTCGGCGGTCAGTTCCAGGAACATCTGTTCCAGGCTAAAGTCGTGGCGAGCCATTTCTTCTTTGAGTTGGTGGAGGGTGCCGACAAACAGGAGCCGACCGTGATCGATAATCCCGATGCGATCGCCGATCTCTTCGGCCACAGCCAGGGTGTGGGTGGACATGAAAACGGTGACCCCCTCGGCCGCCTTGCGGCGGAGGAGATCCTTGACGAGTCGGATACTTTTGGGGTCCAGGCCGACCATCGGTTCGTCGACGACCAGCACTTCCGGGTAGTGCAGCATGGCGGCGGCGAACACAAGTCGCTGCTTCATGCCGTGGGAATAGCTCTCTGTCAAATCGTCGACGAATCTTGCCAGTTCAAAACATTCGACTTGCCGGTCGACTTCCCGGTCCGCTTCTGCCGAGGACATGCCGTACATATCGGCGATGAACCGCAGGAATTCGCGCCCCGTCAGCTTGTCGTACAGATACGGTTCGTCCGGGACGTAGCTGATTCGCTGTTTCGCCTGACGGGGTTCTTGGACCACGTCATACCCGCAGACGCGGACACATCCCTGGGTGGGGCGCAACAAGCCGACCGCCATTTTGATGCTGGTCGTCTTGCCAGCGCCGTTGGGGCCCAGATAAGCAAACAGCTCACCGCGGGGAACGGTCAGGTTCAATCCGTTCACGGCGACCCGGTCGCCGTAGGTTCGGGTGATGTTTTCAAATTCGATCATGTGGGGTCCCGGGGTGGTTCGTCTGCCCAGTCTTCCTCCAGCGTTTCGATCAGCGCTCGGGCCTCTTCCGGAGTGCCGCGGACAAAGGTCAGCTGCGAGCCCAGGACCATCACCTCTTGTTGCAGGACCATGCCGTCATCTGGCCGGACCCACATCCGTCCCAGATACTCGTCCGCTGTCTGCGAGCCGGCGCCGGGGTCCTTGCGGTAGACCACCAAAAAAGTCTCAACCGCTCGCCTGTTCCAGATAATCCCATCAAACCGTTCGACTTTGGCGACGATCGGAGCCTGCGGGCCGGTGGGCGCACGCAGGGGATTGACCTGCAAGGTTGTCCATTGCTGATGCAGACGCAAGGGGGGCATGAAACCGCGTGGCGAAACTTCGTCCGATACCAGGGCGTTGCGACGAATGGAAATGGACCTGGAAAAAATCACGTCGTCTCCCGCTTGAAATCGCAAATGCAGTTGGTGATCTTCGAATTCTCCGTCCACCCGCATCCAAGGTTTGGCTTCGTCAAAATCATTGAAACGGGCCGAAGACCTGATGGCTTGCAAACGACCACGCAAGTCCAGCAAGGTTCGATTGTCAAATCGCAATCGCCTGGTCGTGCCCGTCGCCGCCCACTCAGCAAGTTTCTGCATTAACCAGGAGGAAGAATCGTCCTTGTCCAACGGAAGTTGCTCGAACTGGACCCGCGTGCAAATCTCCATCCCCTCATCAGCCAAATCGTTGACCTTTGTCGCCGCCCAACCAATCTGGTGCTGATTCCACTTCATGTGCCAAACCACCGGATCGGACTGGCGAATTTGCTTGGCCGAAACCAGATGATGATTCGGCGGGTCGCCACGTCGCAGACCGGGCACCACCTTGGCGATCACCAGCCAACTGGTTGTGGAAAGCCAGAAAATGAAGACGGCGATTGGATAGAGCCGATTGGTCATGATCCCAGTGCATCCTTCACGACAATCCGCAACAGGAGGCGGAAACGCCCCTACCCCCATCATTCGCTGCAAGTCGCTACGCGGCCAGGGGGCATTTCACTTTCGCTCCTGACGGCCGGAAAACAGCTCCTGCAGTTTGGCAACCCCCTCGCAAAAGCAGCCTGTAGGTCAAAAATGAAGAAACGTAACACTTTAGCTGACTGGCGGCACGGCCTGATGGAGCCGAATTCGTGAAAATTCGGATCGTCTCGGCGGTAATCAAGGCAAGCGACTGAAGTCTCACGACCTCAGCTAACATCCGGCTAAAGTGTTGGGAAGAAACAACGAATGAAATGCACAACACAGCGATAATTTACCAAAACACATTGACGCGGTCGGGCAATGGGAAGACTTCCAATCTTGAGCGACACGGCTCGAGCCACCGGTGACAGGATGACACGAGTTGGCAGGACCAGCGACGGCCAGTCTCCACCCGCCCTGGCCGCTCGCCCCGACCGAACATCCTCCATGATCTGACAGTGCCCGACCATGGGAAATCGAAGGATCGTCAGCGGAACGGGGCGAGCCACCGCGGACAGGAGGCCAGCCGGATCACAGCCACCGCGGCGGCCAGGCAAAGACTTGGCCGTGGCACCGCAGATGCCTAAAAAAAATGCGGGCTCGTCCCGGCTCGCCGCGACCGCTGACCATAACCCGACGTCCGCTACCAATGTAGCAAAATGGATATGAAATTGCCAGTAATTGCTCGGCGCTCCGAGGGGAATCCCACCGCCGATTCGTGGCCACTGAAGGAAAAAGTTCTCACCCGGATTTCTCATTTCTCATTTCTCAAAAAACTTCGACGGCAAGTCTTTGCCTGGCCAGGAAATGACGACGAGCAAAGACGACGCGATTTGAATGCAAGTGGATGGATGAGACGTTGAACCTTCTAATTGCGACGTTTGACGCGGCCGGGCAAAGACCTGGCGGTCGCTCAGCCGATGGCTTCTGAAAAAAAAAGGCACGAGAGGCAATGCCGTCAAAGCGCCCGCTGCCGCCAGGCACACGGCTTTTCCCGCAGTATTCCGGACCTGGGGCTGGCCTGCCGGGCTTTCGCCTGTCATCGCTGGGGCTTTGGCGAGCGGACCGGTCATCCCAGGAACGGTATGGGGGCGGGAAGCCGGGGGTGTCTTGGGTGGCCGAGTGGTTTTTTGCGGCCCGAGGCGGGGGCCAACTCCCAGGGAGCTTGCCCAGATTCACGCCGCCGGCGAGTCGAGGTTGCATTAATCATCAATTCGTTTCAATATATGTATCCAATAGATGCATTCGACGCAGCCGCTCGGCGTCCCAGTGACCGGCGGGATCTGTCTGCATGGGTGAGGGTGGCGTAAAAAAATCGCGCCCGGTGCGAGTGATCGGTGTGCAGGGAGGCAACCTTTATGAATTTTGGATCCGTACTACCCCGGCTTTGCTTGGGGGGAATCTGTCTGCTGCTGGCCGGTTGCGGGAGTGGCGACGGGAACGATCGGGCGGTGACAGCCAATATCGCGGCGGAATCAAATTCCGGCAGCCAGATCGGCGGTGGGGCGACAAGCCGCGAGGCGCCTGGGCTGGATCCTCTGCATCCCCAGGTCAAGATCAGCACATCGCTGGGCGAGATCGTCGTCCAGCTGGATGCCGAACAGGCCCCGATTACGGTCAAAAATTTTCTGTTTCACGCCTCCAACGGGCATTACGAAGGGACGGTTTTTCATCAGGTGATCAAGGACTATGTCGCCCTGGGGGGCGGCTACGACGGGAAGATGGTGGAAAAACCGACGCACTTCGCGATTCGCAATGAGGCGTACAACCAGCTGAGAAACAAACGGGGCACGATCGCGATGGCTCGACAGCCCGACATCATCGATAGTTCCACTTGTCAGTTCTTTTTTAACCTGGCGGACAACGTCGAACTGGATCACACCAGCCGCCAGAGCGCGAAAGAGTTCGGTTACTGCGTCTTTGGCCAGGTGGTGGAGGGCCTGGAGGTCTTGGACCGGATCTCGCAGGCCCCGGTCGCGGATCGGGGGGATTGGACCGCTGTGCCCGTCCAGCCGGTGGTCATTCATTCGATCGTGCCGATCCGGTAAATTGGCCTTAAGTCGTTATACCCCTTGTACTAAGCAGGAATGGCCGGGCGCCGGCAGCCGAAAAAATCTCTTGCGATTTTCTGCCGAGATGCTTTAATAGAAAACTTGCAAGTCACATCTTCAGGCTTGCCCGCGAAAGGAGGAGGCGGACATGTCTAGCCCCACGTATTTCATGCAGGAATGCCCGACTTGTCATCGTAATTTACGCATTCGCGTCCAGTATCTTGGCCGGCAAGTCGTGTGTCAGCACTGCAAGGGTGAGTTTGAAGCGTGCGATCCCGCCAGCGGCGTCTATCCGCCGGAGGGGTCGAGCATCCATCTTTTGAACCGGGCCGACGAGTTGTTGGATTCGGTCGATGCCCTGCGCAATCGCCCGCTTTCCTAAGCACGCGGCGGGGGATCGACCAGCGTTCGTAGATCGCCAAAGAAGTTGGGGTAGGTCTTCGCCGTGCATGCGGGGTTCTGGATCGCGACCCCTGGGACCTTCAAGCCGGCCAGGGCGAGGCTCATCGCCATCCGGTGATCGTCGTAAGTCTCAACCTGGGCCGCCCGCACGGCTTGTGGCACGATCCGTAGCCCGTCCTCCCGTTCGTCCACTTCGGCACCCAGTTTACGCAGTTCACGTGCCAGATCGCCGATACGGTCGGTTTCTTTGTGGCGGATATGAGCCACCCCTCGGATGGTGGTCGGGCCATTTGCGAACAGGGCCACGACGGCCAGGGTCTGCACGGTATCGCTGATGGGGTTCATGTCGACATCGATGCCGTAAAGCGGCCGGCCGCGGACGGTGATCGCGTCCGATCCGTAGTCGACCTCGCATCCCATGTCCGCCAGGCAATTGCAGAAACGGACATCGCCTTGGAGGCTGTCGTTGGACAAGCCGGTCACCGTCACCTCGCCGCGGGTAATCGCCGCGGCGGCCCAGAAGTAACTGGCGGCCGAGGCGTCGGGTTCGATCTGGTAATTGCAAGCCTGATATACCTGCGGTGCTTGGATCTGCAGCCGGCCCGTCTGGGTCCGCTGTACTTCAACCCCAAACGCCTTCATGACCGCGATGGTCATCTCGACGTACGGCTTGGATACCAGCGGGCCGACGATTTCGATTTCCACGTCCGCGGCGGCCGTCGGCGCGACCATCAGCAGCCCGCTGAGGTACTGGCTGGAGATATCTCCTCGCATCCGGACCCGTCCCCCCTGCAGTCCCTCAGCCCGTACAAATACCGGGGGACATTTTCCGTCTGTTTCACAGCGGGCCTCCACGTTCAATTGCTGCAGTGCGTCGACCAGATCGCGGACGGGCCGTTGCCGCATTCGGGGTACGCCGTCCAGCCGATATTCACCCTGCCCGGCACAGACCAGGGCAGTGAGGAACCGCAGCGTTGTCCCACTATTGGCGGCAAACACGTCCGCGTGACGGCATGCCAGCCGTCCTTGGCAACCGGTGACGCGGAGGGGCGCCTGTCCCAGGTCGCCATCGATGGCGATCCCCAGCGCTTGCAGACCTGCGACCATTACCCGCGTATCCTCGCTATCCAACGTCCCCTGCAACGTGGACTGCCCCTTGGCCAGCGCGGCGCAAATCAGGGCACGGTTGGTGATGCTCTTCGAACCCGGCGGTCGTACCGTGCCGCAGACCGGACCGGGGGCCGGCGTGATGGTTAACCAATGCATAGGATGCGGGGTGCGGGATGCGGGTTTGGGAAAATCGACGGGTGAAGCGTGGATCCGGATTACGTATCCACCTTGCTGTGACGGCCGGCCACCGGTCGCTCGATATTACCAAATATATAAACCCCCGGCTGGAGGTCAAAAGAGAATCGTTTCCGAGATAGACAGTCCTTGGCGACGAAAGGTGGGATCATCGGAAAAATTGCCGATGGCTTCGATCTGGAAGAACGAGCGAGCGCTTGTTTTTCGCTGGTATCGCAAACCGACACCGTAGACGGGCGTTCCTGTCGGCGCTTGGAAGGCGAATTCGGGGATCAGGGATTCGTCCTCGTGCCGGCGGAACCACTGCACACCCAAGGCGATACCCGTATTGTCGGCGGGGTCGGGGCTGGCAGAGATGGTCACGAGGGGGTCCACGGCGAAGGCGATCCGGAGACGGTCGAAATTGCCGCCGCTGATCGAATTCCAGCCCTTGGTCGCCCGGAACGCCGTGGCGTAATAGACACCTTTTTCGATCCCCAGCAGCTTGCCATCATGGATCCGCGGGCGATTGATTTCGATCACGTAGAGCTGCCCCGAACCGCGACCGGCACGATCGCCAATCTTAAACAACGCTCGACCGGTCAGCGTGACCGTGCCACACGGCTTCGTGCCGCTGATGGCCAGGTAATGTGCATCCCCGCCGCTCAAGCGATTACGCCGCAGATACGCATAGGTGCTCTCGAAAAACAGGCGACGGTAGTCGACAAATGCGTTGATGCCGTAGACATCCCCCCATCCGTTCTCAAAAGCGTCCACATCGTCCAGGCCAAAAAAGGCCTGCAAGTTCAGGTTGCTCAACGGGCCCACATAGTTCGTGTTCTTGTTAACCACAAAGCCCAGGATGTCGTCGTTGATCAACAGACGGTTGTGCAGTTCCAGCGGATACTTGCCCAAGACCAGGTGATAATCGCGGGGGACGAAGGGGTCGTGGATCAGGCCGCCCAGCAGACTGGCCAGTTCCGCTTCGATCCAGTAACGGTCCGGTATCCCTGTGCTGTTATCGACGTAACCGGACGGGTCGGAAAACTGGTAATACGAACCGCCCGTATTGCGGCGGCCGATCGGGCGCCACTGAAGATGAGCTCGTTCGGTACCGGTCAGCCGCAAGTCCATTTCCACAAACAGTTGGTGGCCAACCAGGTGCTGGTGGCGGTCGTCCGCCTCCAAGGCGATGCCGAACAGCTGGTACGCGCCGTACAAAACGAAGCGGGGATCCCAGTCATAACCGCTGGCGGGCCAATGCAGGTGCGGGCCGCCGGGAATGGGTCCCGTTCCCAGAAAGTCGTCAAACAGCGTGATCGGCTGGGGCGCTCGCCAACCTTCCGGCAGCCGCAGCACCGGGAAGTGCTGGTCCGCAGAGGGAAACGGCTGGTGCCAACCGTCCCCTTCGGGAGCGTAGAGGTACGATCCGCCGTGCAGCCTCAGTTCCTCCTCCAGCGGCGGTAAGGCCTGCAACCCGTCCTCCGCAGGGTCCGGCGGCAGCGGTGGGAACCCCTGCGGCGGAGGAATCCGCTCAGGCGGGCCAGGCGGCAGCTGAGCGCGGACTGGGCAGGGTGCTTGCCAGGCCAGCAGCAGGAGGGACAACAGCAGCAGTTTCGTCCAGTCAGACATCCAAGGCGTGTTTACGGTTTCGTTTCCACTGTGGCAGCCGACGGCGACGAGGACCGCTGGTTCAGGTAGCGCAGAGCGGCGGAATCGGAAGGGGAACACAGATTTCCCACCGCGGATTGACCGACCTGAATCACCGCCTGCCGATGGTCGATCACGACGGACTCCAACAAGTGCTTCAGATGCGAGGTGCCGATCCGATCCAACAACACGGGCGGAAGGTGGCGGAACAAGAGCCGGACGTCGATGCGATAGCTTCCGGCCAGATGGGGCAGCTGGACGGGATAGGTCCTGCCCATGGTGGCCAGGGGAGGCAGACTCCCCTTGGCCAGACGAAAGCTGGCGGGTCGGCCGTAGGAAGCCGCCACGCCGGTGGCCGGGCGGAGGACATTCACCGGCTGCAGGTGGCGATTGACCGACAAAATGACGCTGCGATCGGTACCGATGGTCGTCAAAGCCGTAAATTTGTTCTGGAAGTTCAACAGATATTTGTCAAACGGGATCTTGCCCTTTTCCACGGCGTAACTGTGTTCGTCGCGGAGGTCACCGTTTGGATCCAGGTCGCCAGATTGAAAGATGGTTCGACCGTGTGGATCTCGGACGGTGATCTGGACCCAGGCCTGGCGTTCGGCAGTGAAGCCGGTGGGAAATGAGTGCCCGGCGGTGATGCTGGTCACATCGACGCGAATCCCGATTGCCTGGCCGGCGTCGGCCCAGGCCGGGGCTTGGACAGCGATCCGAGCCGCATTGCGCAACAGCTGATAACGCTTTTCGCTGGCGATCCTCAGTGCGGTTCGGTTCGCTCGACGCAGCTCGGTCAAGGTCTTCTGTTGATACGGCGTCAGTTGGTCGAATTGGCGGTAGTCGACTTCGTACATCCAGTCAAGCTTGTGGGGGAACTCGGTATCGGGCAGGAGTGAATAATCCGGCCCGGCAAACGTATGGTCGCTTAGCCTGCGGAGGGGGATCCGTTGCGGATCGACATCGGGCACCGTGGCCGCGCGACCCAAGGGTCGCTGGTCGATCGGCACCGGCACGCCCGGCACGGGGCCCATGTGACAGCTCTGACAATTCTGGCCGCATTCGGCCGCCGGGCTGTTCTGCCATTCGCTGAACGCCTCTTCCAGGCGGAGCCCCGTAGGGCTGGTGACGTCGTGGCAAGTTCCGCAGAAGGCCGAGCTGGTCAGGTAGCTGCTGCCGGCGGAAGAATGGGTGCCGATCGCGGTGGAGACGGGATCGTCAAAGGGACCCATCAGGCAGCTGTCCAGCAGTTCGCCCGGCTGCAGACT
>WVZU01000060.1:11167-11961 GCA_011772275.1 Planctomycetales bacterium
CCCAACGGGGTATGGCAGCGCGTACAAAAGGTGCCCAGCGTGCCTCCAGTCCGCTCCTGCAGAGTCAAATTGAAGGCCTCGAAGACAGGGCTGTGTTGAGCGTAATGGTGCATCGACCGCGACCACTCGTCGTACTGCTTGGGATGGCAGCTCTTGCATTGACGAGCGGATGGGAAGTCCATTTCGGTGAGCGGCTTGATAGAGCAGGTGGAGGGCAGTTTGTATTGCAGGCCGCCGCGGCTTATCCAGCGATGGACGGTCTCCAGTTGCCCGGCCGTCAGCCATTCCTGCTTTTCTTCCGGCATCAGTGGCGTGGAAGGATGGTCTGAGTCACGGCGGGCCCTGGCATTCCAGACGACATAAGTCCACAGAGCCGAATCGTGGGGGCGGCCGGGCGCTACAATCGCTTCGCCATCTGACATTCTGGCACTGGTAAACGCCTCGTATTTCGTCAGGTCCACCCGTTCTGTGCCGGGACGGTGACAGCCACTGCATTTGTTCATCAGAATCAGGTACACGTCTGGCCAGTCGGGATCGTAAGGGTGGTTGCTGGAACTGATCGTGTGTGGGGCGGCACTGGCGGCCCGCGGGACGGGGGGCAGCAACGGGCACAGCAAAATGGCCAGAAGAGGGACAAACCAGGCCGCTGAGGCAGCCCGGCGTCGACCGGCATAGAAGCAAACGAAGCTTGGCATCGTTGTACCGTCGGCCTCCTGCCGGGTGAACAACAAAGAACGCGACCCGCGGCGCACGCCGTTGCCGCCGGAAAAAGGGTCGTCTCAAGTCTTTATCGG
>WVZU01000060.1:12006-15134 GCA_011772275.1 Planctomycetales bacterium
GCTTGGCATTCGCGCAAGACAGCACGATCGGCTGTCCGTCCCCATTGTCTGGCAGGATAACCGTTAGGTTACCACCAAGCTGAACCGATCGACCTCCGCACTCTTGCCGTGACGCGCAAGGTTTGGCCAATCTGCATTTGTTGCTCAACCTGCCATGTCCGCCTTCGGCAGGTCGATATAAAATAAGGGGGGAGGGCGGTCGGCCAATCCGCCCCACTTTTTCCCCGGAAAGTCGCCCGCACAAAGCAGGCGAAGGCGTTTGCGGGATGGCGTCCTGCGGTGGTCCGATGAGCCTGATTATTGATGGTTACAACTTTTTGAACGCAACCGAGCTCGCCGCAGGGGGGCCTACCGCGGGTACGCTGGCGGCCGCACGGCTGGCTGTTTTGAATTTCGTCGCCGACTCCGTCACGGCCGATCAGGTGCGACGCACGACGGTGGTCTTTGATGCGGGCGTTGGGGCGCCGCGAGGTCGAGCACGGGTGCATGCATATCGAGGCCTGACGGTCCGATTCGCGTCGGATCACCAGGACGCCGACGAATTAATCGAAAAGTTGATCGAAGCCGACTCGGCCCCCCGCCGCTTGACCGTCGTGTCCAGCGACCACCGGCTGCACCGCGCCGCGCGCCGCCGCCGCGCCAATCCGATCGACAGCGATCACTGGTACGCTCAGGTCTCTCGACAACGCCGCTGCCGGGATCAGCAGCGGACCGACCACGGCAAACCGCCGCCACCGGCCACGGCCGAGGAAGTGGAATACTGGACGCGGTTATTTGACCAGACGACACGCCAGGATAAGAAACCGCGGTCGGAAAAATAAACACCCCGGCTGACCGGCAGCGTCCCGTTTGCTGCACCTTGCATAGTCCGGTTTGCCCGTTCGATCAGCAGATCAACCGTTCGCCCTTCTGCCTGCGGGCAGCGGGGCGCTTCGGGGGGAACGACCCGCAGAGACAAGTCACGATGAACGATCGCTTGGATGTCTATCAACAATGGTTGGGTATTCCGCCGGAAGAACAGCCGCCCGATTTTTATCGGCTGTTAGGTCTGGCACGATGGGAAAGCGATGCCCAGCTGGTCTCCGCCGCCGCTCAAAGGCGTTTGGCCAAGGTCAAGCAAAAGGCCACTCGCCAGCATCTGGCGGTGGCGCAGAAGCTGGTCCGACAGATTGTGCGAGCGCGTGCGACGCTGATGGATGCCAGGTTGCGATCAGAATACAACCAACGGCTGCAACGTGCGATCCGCGGTGCGGCTGCTGCCCCACCCAGCTCAGGTTCGCTCCCGGCGGAAGACACTCTGATCTTGCCGGGCACACCCACCCGCGGCACGTATGCCGGGAAGCGAAGAAAAGTCGGCCGGGGGTACGGCTTCTTTCTGCCGCTCTGCTTGTTCGTTTGCATCGTCGGTCTGGGGATGGCATTGGCCTGGCAACTGCCCCACATGATCCACAAACCAAAAAATGATTGGCTGCCCAAAACCAGCCAGCCGCTGGGCCCCGTCGGCGTTCAGGACCGGTCAGTCCTGCACTCAGAAAAAAGCCTGCCGCCGGCCGATGCAGGGCGAACGCCGCGCCACCCAGCGGTAGAACCAAAGCGGGAACCGGTCGAACTCAAGACGGCAACCCCTCCGGCGGTGGCCAAGCGAGCCGAAGTACCCGCCTCGGCGACCACGCGAAAACCCGATCGGGACACAGGCCCAATGCCGGCTCCCCACTCAAGTGCCCGTTCGCCCGAAGACCAGCCCGGAAATGGCCCCGCGGCGAGCCGGACCGGCCAACCCTCCTGGAATCTGCCACAAACCACGGGAAAGGATCCGTTGCGGGATGCGTTGAGTCCCGACGATGTCCCCGACGACGTGTTCCGATCGGCCGACGACGAAACGCCTGACGAGATGTCGTCGGAAAGCAACGAGCACGTCGACCAAAGGCCCAGCCAACCCGCAGGGGGCGACGCACACCGCTGACCCGGTCCGGGCCGGGAAGATCGAGCGACGTACCGGTTTGAACACGATTTGCGTGTGCGTCGTGAAGGCTGGTGGGACCTCACCGCACAGGCCGCTGCCGCCCCCAGAGGGTAAGCCCGGTGGGGCATTACGCGGACGCCCCAACTGGCCGACTTGCGACCGGGACAAGCCGGCGGATAATAAGGTCGCTCGGCGCTGGCCAGGCCATCAAAAGCCGCAGGGCACACGGTTCGGCAGCCAAACGGCAACGGGTCCGGTCGGCGGAAGTCTGGCGAAGTGGAGGACGAGGTAGTCACCAGCGAGGAAAAACATCATGGATCGTTTATCAGAACAAGAATTCCAGCAACTCCTTTCCCAGGAAGCCAAGCCTTGCGTTTCCGTGTATCTGCCGACCAACCCGGCGGGAGCAGACAGCCAGCAGGATACCCTGCGGCTGAAGAATCTTTTGCAAGCCGCGGAACAGCAGCTGGTCCAGCAAGGGCACCGAGCGGCGGATGTCCGCGAATGGTTACGGCCGGGGCGGCAACTGTTAAGCGACCAGCCGTTTTGGGCCGGCCGCAGCGAAGGCCTGGCCGTTTTTATTTCACCGCAGAAGTCGTACTTTTACCGCCTGCCGTATCGCTTTGACGAATCGTTGAACGTGGGCAACCGCGTTGCCGTCAAATCGCTGTTGCCGCTGTTAGGCGGGCAGGGACACTTTTACATCCTGGCGATCAGCCAGAACAAGGTCCGTCTTTTGAAGGCGACCCGCGACGAGTTTAAAGAGCTTGACCTGGCGATACCCCAGGACATGACGTCCGCCCTGAATTACGATCAGCCCCAGGAGATTTCTCAGGCCCACTCGGCCTCCGCAGGCCGCGGCAAGCAGGCGGCCGTGTTTCATGGCCAGGGGGGAGGACCGGACGCTTCCAAGGAAGAACTGCAGCAGTATTGCCGGATGATCGATACGGCGGTCCAGGCAGCCGTACGCGACCAACCGGGACCGCTGGTGCTGGCCGGCGTGGAATATGTTTTGTCCATCTACCGCAATGGCAGCAGCTACGATCGTCTGGTGGCGGACAGCCTGCAGGGGAATACAGATCGTCTGACTCCGCACGAGCTGCACGCGCAGGCCTGGCCGATTGCCCAGGTGGCCCTGCAGGAGCCGAGGGCCGAGGCGATGCGA
>WVZU01000406.1:0-1493 GCA_011772275.1 Planctomycetales bacterium
TGCCTGCGGGTGACGCGGCAGGGGAGCGGCCCGCCAGCGACGACGAAATGGCCGGAAATCGCAAAGCGCGGAAGGAATTTTTCCGGCAGATGCGCCAGAAGGTCGAGGCCCTGGAGGCGTTAGAGCGCGAAGGCAAGGAGAAAGAAGCCGAACAACTGCGACGGGAAATTGAGCAGCTGCGGGGACAATTTCGCGATTCCCTGCCGCCCGGCGTCGGGCCACCGCGGGCCGGCTGGCCACCGAATCCGGAACAAGCCCGGCGGCACCGCCAGGCGATGGAAAGGCTGATGCAAGCCTACCGTGACGTCCGCCGACTGAAGGAAGAGGGCAAGCTGGAAGAGGCCGAACAGCGGATGGCGGAATTGAAAGAACTGCGCCAGCAGTTTGCTCGGCAGGCCGGTCACTCGGCTGACCACCGCGCCCCACAGGCAGGTCCCCAAGCCGCTGGCCATCACCAGGAAACCCGCGCACGGCACCACGCACGCTCGGGCAGGGCCATGCCGCAAAGGCCGGGGGACCTGCGGCCAGCAGCCGCTTCAGCCGCCCACCCGCACCCTGTCGACCAGCGACTGCATCACCTCCGCATCGCAGCCGACAACCTCGAAGCCGCCGGTATGCGGGAGATGGCCGAACGGGTTCGGCAGGAAGCCCGCCACCTGTCCCCTCGGGTGCAGCGGCCGCGTGCCAAGGGCGGCCCGGAACAGATGCGCAAGATCCAGCAAGAGCTGGGCGAACTGATGGGCGAAGTTCGCCGCCTCCGGGCGGAGGTCGAAGAACTTTCCCAACCAGCGGACTGAGCGGGGCGAGATGACAGGTGGTTGGAGACCTTTTAGAAGGCCCTGGTTCGCTGGGCGGCCGATGCGTGGCCGGTGGATTGTCAAGCGGCTTGAAAACGCTTGAAGGCCTGTCGGGCAGACTGGAACAGCAAGAGGACGGTGCCGGGAATCTGATCTCTGGTTGCCATCTTGCCGAACCTGCGCCGCGCTGGTTCTGGCCGATGGGTAAGCTGGGCTGGGAACCAATCCAGCAGAGACCCCGTGTGAGCCATTCGGTTGACAGCGGATCCTTCAGGCGGAAAGAATGAGAGGATGGTTGCCACCCCCCCTGCCAGCTCGACCCTCCCTGCTGCCGTCTGGGGCCTGCTGATTTGTTGGACACTGACCGGCTGCGGGACGCGCAGTTACGAGCAGAAAATGCAGGCTTCGTTGCAGCAGCATCTCAAGGAAACGCCCTTCCGAGACATGCTGGATGAGCCCGCCACCCTGGCCGAGGGGCGGCTATCCATCCGGCTGCCCAAGATGTTTGGCCAGGAAAACACCTCCGCCCTGGATGACCAGACGCCCGACCCCCGCCATCCCGATCGGCCCTTGGATGCCAACCGCATCCAGCCCGGTTTTCTGTCGCTACCGGGTTACGCGCAAACTTACGAGCATTTCCTGGCTGGTAACAGTTACGACGACTTACCTCGTCCCGTCTACGCCTACTTGGCCCTT
>WVZU01000406.1:1501-2375 GCA_011772275.1 Planctomycetales bacterium
TGCAGCAATTCGGCGAATTGCCGTCCGACCAGGAGACGGACCAGGCGGGCGAACAGGCCGGCGGGGCAGCTGCGCCAGGCAGAGCGACGGCCGCAGGGGCCGCAGGGGCGACCCGCTGGCAAGAACACACCGCACCGAACCTGGACGGCGACATGGAGACCTGGCAAAAGATCACCGCCACGGGCAGCCAGAATTTTCAATATTACGACCAGCAAGGCGAGGTCAAGAAAGAAATTCAGTTTGGCCGGTACCTGCTGTACCTCCGTAGTACGGATGACTATCACATCATGATCGCCTGGCGAGCGTCGCTGCCAGTGGCTCAGCAAGTACTCCTCGAAAAGCTGGCCGACATCTGCGTGGGAACGGTGCGGGTGGCTCAGGAAGAGGGTGCTTAGCCGCAATACCGTGCAAAAGGGACCGCCTCACCGTGAGCGGCAAGGCGCTAGCCGCCGGTTTTGCCTATGTTTGCGAGGCCAGGTCGCCGAAGGCCAGTCTTGGCCCGCCAGGGCCGCTCAACGATGGCACGTTATGCGGCTTGCCCAACCGGAGGCGCGGCCCTCCCCAAGCTACCGATCCTCGCCCATCGGTCCCCGCGGTTTTCCCACGGGTGAGACCAGCGTTTAGCTCGCATTCTGCCGTCGAAAGGTCGCGGGGGGTGGCTACTCTTTCAAGACCATATCGACACACAGCACGGCGGCCATGATCAGGATCCGCACCGGATTGTCCGCCGGGACGTCCGGGGCGATCTGCAGGACGTAGTTATCCGCACTGGTAAACAGCTCCTTACCCACACCGCTCCATTGCTTGCTGACAGAAGCAAGTTCCTGATCGCCGGCCAGAAACTGGAAATTCCAGCCGGTCCACTTGCCTTTCA
>WVZU01000406.1:2448-2769 GCA_011772275.1 Planctomycetales bacterium
TGGACAAGAACACGGAGATGCCCCGCCGGACACTCAGTACCGGCTGCCCGTCTGGCGTCGTGACCTCCACATGAAACGGCGTCATCCGCTTGTAGTCGGTAAAGCGGCACATCTTGGTAAGCAGGCCCAGCCGCGGCTCGCGGCAGTGCAGCAACACTTGCCCTGTCTGGGGATCGAAGATGTCGAAGTTATTGGCGGCCTTAAAGAGCGCAACGTGTTCTTTGACCAGAAACAGATTGTGCTGTAAGGCGGGATGCACGGTTTTTCCTCCAGGACCCTTTTCCAGGCGATGGCCGGCTGAGGCCGATTTTATCGCATGTC
>WVZU01000406.1:2891-3285 GCA_011772275.1 Planctomycetales bacterium
AGAGGGTTCGGTTAAGAGGGTTCGGTTAAGAGGGTTCGGTTAAGAGGGTTCGGTTAAGAGTGCATTTCATCGCAGTCTTAACCGCCACCCTTAACCGACCTGGTTAACCGCTCTGCACGGGCCAAACTACATCGCTGAGTGAAAAAATTTCCCCCACGGCTGCCAGCCATCACGCTCAATTCCCCTCTTCAATGGATCGTTCCCTTTTCTGTGTCAGTCGCTTTTTACCCACGGATTCCTCTGAAGACACCGGATTTTCCCATCTCGAATCTTTCATCCCGCATCCCGGATCCCGATAGAGCCTGCCTGCCAGGCGTTCGAAGTCGGGTAGGGTGACCTTCAGCAGCAGGCGGGCGGTCCATTCGGCCGGTTTCAGCAGGGTGTAGGCCACGTC
>WVZU01000110.1 GCA_011772275.1 Planctomycetales bacterium
GAGCTGTGGGCTGGGGAAATGTGGTCACTGCCGTCTGGGACCGTACCACGTCTGTTACGAGGGTCCGGTGTTCACGTACGAGCAGTTGCAAGGCTTGCCAGAGGCCTGGGATTGAAGAGCGATGAGCAAGCGGATTGTTTTGGATCTGACGAAGTGTGAGGGGTGCGAAGCGTGCACGGTCCGCTGCGGCTACTTCTATCGTCCCGACCAGGCGGACCACGGCATCCAGACGTTGAAGGAACGAGCGACGTTCATGATTGTCTGCCGTCGCTGCGAGCACCCTGGCTGCGTGGCATCCTGTCCTTACGACGCCTTGGAGCGGCAGGCGGACGGCGTGATCAAACGGTACAACTTGCGGTGTGTGAGCTGTAAATTATGCACGCAGGGATGTCCGTTTGGCACGATTTACCCGGAGATGGTCGGGTTTTATGTGACCCCTTGCGACTACTGCCTGGGGCGGATCCCGGATACAGAAGCTCCGCCTTGCGTCACCGGCTGTGTCCGGGACGCGATCGGTTACCGCGAGGTCAGTCCTCTGGAGCCGGACATGCACATTATCGACGAGCACCTGGCGGTGATCGCACCGGGGTGGGAAAAGGAGAAAGTGTGAATGTCATCGTCCAGTTCCTGTTCTTTCCCGGCCTCTTATTCACGGTGGTGGCCGGCCTGGTGACCAGCTGGTATGACCGCAAGCTGACCGCTCGGCTGCAGATGCGCAAAGGCCCCCCTTTCTGGCAGCCGTTTTACGACGTGCGGAAGTTGATGATCAAGGAGACCTGCGTACCGGAGCGGACTGCCATTTGGTTGTTTCTATCCGCCCCGCTGGTCGGCCTGGCCGGCACGGCGCTGGCGTCGATGATCCTTTGGCGGGCCATGTTGGAGCCGGCGGTGACTTTTGCCGGCGATCTGATCGTGGTGATGTACCTCCTGGCACTTCCCTCGTTATCCGTGATCCTGGGCGCCTTCGTTTCCCGCAATCCGCTGGCATCGCTGGGTGGAAGCCGGGAGATGAAACTGGTGTTGGCCTACGAGTTGCCGTTTGTGGTGGCCGCGTGTGTCCCGATCCTGCGGGCTGGCAGCATTCAGCTGGGGGAAATCCTGTCCGTGCCGGTCGTCGGCAGCAGCCTTTCGGGGGTGCTGGCCCTGCTGGTCGCATTGATTGCCATGCAGGCCAGGCTGACCCGTGTTCCCTTTGACATCCCGGAGGCCGAATGCGAGCTGGGCAGTGGCGTCCTGATCGAATACTCGGGGCCCCCGCTGGCCATGTACAAGCTGACCCAGGCCATGATGCTCTTCACGGGCCCGATGTTTTTGCTGGTCTTGTATGGGGGAGGCATTTCTTTTTCCCAGGGCTGGCTGTCGGCCACCGCCGGCGGGCTGAAGTTCCTGGGCTTGATTACCGTGATCGTATTGATCCGGAACACGGCCCCCCGGTTGCGGATCGATCAAGCGATGCGTCTGCTGTGGGGCCCGGTCACGTTGGCCGCGCTGCTGGCGGTGGCGCTGGCCTGGTGGGGTTGGTAACGATGAGCAAGAAAAACAAGTTTTTAAGCCGGTCGCTTTTTCTGTTCCATCTGGGCGGCAGTGCCTGCAACAATTGTGATATTGAAATCCTTGATGCGCTGACCCCCAAATACGATCTGGAGCGTTTTGGGATCATCGCGGTGGGGAGTATCCGCCATGCGGACATCATTTTATTGTCTGGCATTTTCAACAAGAAGGCGGCGATCCGCGCGCGGCGCTTGTACGAACAGGCGCCCAAGCCGGTCATTGTCCTGGCCATCGGCGGCTGTGCCTGCAGCGGGCTGATCTTCCGCGACTCGTACAACTGGGACGAACCGGTGGGGAACTACGTGCCGATCGACGCCTACGTGGCCGGTTGTCCCCCCAAGCCCGAAGCGATCATTGCCGCGATCACGCAGGTGATCGACAAGCTGCAGCATCCTGCCCCTGCCGGAGCGGACCGATGACGCCAAGCGACGTGGTCATGCGGATCCAGTCCGCGTTGGGCGAACGGCTGAGCGATCTGCACCAGCCGTCGGAAAAACGGGTTTATTTCGAGGTGGACCCGAACTGCATCCCCGACACGGCCAGGCTGCTGCACGACACCCTGCAAGCTCGTCTGCAGACAGCGGCCGGAGTCGACGGTCCGCACCAGATGGAAATTCTTTACCACTGGGCCCTGGACCGCCTGGGTCTGGTCGTCACCGTGCGGACGCGGGTCGATCGGGACCAGCCCCAGATCGCCTCCATCGCCGCGATCTGTCCTGCCGCGGAATGGATTGAACGGGAGATGTGGGAGCTGCTGGGCATTTCGTTTGAGGGACATCCCGATTTACGGCATCTCCTGTTGCAGGATGACTGGCCCCACGGAAAATATCCGTTGCGCCGCGATTTCCGGAAAGACTGATTCATGGCCAAGAAGACCACCATCATTCCGGTGGGACCTTATCATCCCCTGCAGGAAGAGCCGGAATTTTTCAAGCTGTATGTGGAGGGGGAAAAGGTCGTCGGGCTGGACATCGAGCTGGGCTACAACCACCGGGGCGTGGAAAAGTTGTCCGAGGGGAAGGACTATGAAGAGACCATTTTCCTGGTGGAGCGGGTTTGCGGGATTTGTTCCACTTCGCACCCCATCGCCTGTGTGCAGGCCATTGAAGAGGCGGGAGATCTGGAGGTCCCTCAACGGGCCCTTTACATTCGTTCGCTGATCGGCGAACTGGAGCGGATCCATTCGCACCTGCTGTGGCTGGGCCTGGCCGGGCATTTTCTGGGCTTCAACACGGTCTGGATGTGGGCCTGGCGGTACCGGGAGGAAGTGCTGAACATCTGCGAGCAGGTGACGGGGAACCGGAATCATTACGGCATGCTGAAGCCGGGGGGCGTGCGGCGCGACGTTCCCGCCACGGAAATTTCGGCCATCAGGAAAATGCTGGACACCTTGAGCTCGCCGCTGGATCTGTTCCGCGACACGGTGGCCGAAGATCCGCTGATCCAGGCCCGCACCCGCGGGATCGGGACACTGACCCCGCAGCAGATCCGCAAGTTCGCAGCGGTGGGACCGACGGCCCGGGCTTCGGGAGTGGACATCGACGTCCGCCGGGATCACCCGCATGCCGCTTACGGAATGGTCGAATGGGACGTGGTCCTGGAGAGCCGGGGGGACATCTTTGACAAGATCATGGTCCGCATTGGCGAGATGTTCCAATCGGTGCGGATCATTCGCCAGTGCCTCTCCCGGCTGGAGACCGAGCCGGGGCCGATCGATTCGCATCCCAAGGAAGTCAAACCGGGCGAGGGGATCGGACATTACGAGGCACCGCGGGGGGAGGTGTTCCACTACATCCGCAGCGACGGCAGCAACCGGCCGGTCCGGCACAAAATTCGCGCGCCCAGTTACATGAACGTTCCGACGAACCGCGAAGCGGTCATTGGCGAAACGATCGCCGATGCCACGATCATTCTGGCGGCGGTCGACCCGTGCTACTGCTGCACCGAACGCATGGCGGCCGTCCTGGACCCGGAGACGGACCGGGTGTTGATCAGCGGGAAGGAGCTGCTGCAGCGATCGCGCCGGAAGACGGCCTGGCTGCGCAGCCAGCTGGGCCACGAGGGTCCGGATTTGAAATGGGATTGCTGAGATGACGCTGGATCCGCTGCTGCCACCGGTTCTTATCCCGCTGCTGGCGGCGTTGTGCTGCCTGCTGCTACCTGCCGGCTGGCAGCGGGAGCGGGGCTGGCTGGCGGTGGGGGCGACCGCGGCGACGCTGCTGGCGGTCTGGCCGGTCTTTCTGGGGGACAACCGGGAACTGGCGTGGGGGGGGTGGTTGCTGCTGCGGGTGGATCCGCTGAGCCGCTTGGTGCTGCTGGCCGCGGCCGTCTTCGCCTTGTTGATCGCGATCTACTCGCTGGGCTACTTCCAGGGTGCTGAGCGAATTTCGCCGCGCCGGGCTGGGGGCGACCAGACCGATTGGCTCAGCGACGGGCGTTCGGCCGGGTGGGCAGCGGGCGATCTGGGTGGCCCGCGGATCTACGAGGCCTGCCTTTTGGGTTCGCTGGCCTTTACCTGCGGGGTGTTGCTGGCGGGCGAGTTGCTGTTGTTGGTGATCTGTTGGGGTCTGCTGGCGGTAACCCTGTATCTGATGATTGGCTTGACGGGTCCCGACGCGTCGGAAGCCGCTCGCAAAACCTTCCTGATCGTGGGCGGTGCCGACACGCTGCTGTTACTGGGCAGCGGCCTGCTGTGGTTTCAGCATGGTTCGACCCGTCTGGACGCCGCTGCGGTGCATCTGGATTCGGCGACCGGCTACCTGGCGTTTTTTTGTTTTCTATCCGCGGCTTTTGCCAAGGCCGGCGCCGTCCCCTTTCACAGCTGGCTACCCGACTGCGGCGAAAAGGCGCATGCCCCCGTGACGGCGTATCTGCCCGCCGCGCTGGACAAATTACTGGGCGTCTACCTGCTGGTCCGCATCGCGCGGGACTGGTTTGTGATGACGGATGCGATGTACACCCTGCTGATGTTTTTCGGCGCCGTCACCATCCTGGGGGGGGCGATGATGGCCATCGTTCAATCGGATCTCAAGCGGCTGTTGTCCTACTGCGCGGTCAGCCAGGTGGGCTATATCCTGCTGGGAATTGGCACGGGGACCCCTTTGGGCCTGGTGGCCGGTTTGTTTCACATGTTGAACCATGCCATTTACAAGTCGTGTCTCTTCCTGGTTGCGGGCGTGGTGCAGCAGAAGGCGGGCGAGGTGGATCTGGACCGGTTGGGCGGGCTGGCCACCCGTTTGCCGATGACGTTCTGCACCTGCCTGGTGGCGTCGCTGGCCGTTTCCGGCATTCCCCCTTTCAACGGTTTCGCATCGAAGTGGATGGTTTACCAGGCGATCATCGAGTCGGGCCAGCAGGAGGGGGGCAGCTTGTGGGTGTTCTGGCTGGCCACGGCCATGTTCGGGTCGGCCCTGACCCTGGCGATCATCGTCAAGATGCTGCACAGCGTATTTTTGTGTAAACCGTCGCCACAAATCCGGCAGAGATCCATCCAGAGGGCTGGCTGGTCGGAGGTCGTTCCCCTGGCATTGCTGTCTGGCCTCTGCCTGCTGTTCGGCGTCTTTGCCATGGCGGTTCCGCTGAGATGGTTCATCCTGCCGGCGGTGAGTGAACCGGTGATTTTTCACGGCACGTGGTGGGCGGGCCAGGCCTCGG
>WVZU01000310.1:0-969 GCA_011772275.1 Planctomycetales bacterium
ACGGTTCCCATCTGCGTGGGAGCTCGGCCCATCCGCCAGGGCGACCGCATCGTGTCGGCCAACCCCTGCAGCGGCCTGGGGGCGGACAATCGTGCCGGCGTGGCGGTCGTCCTGAACACGGCGATCGAAATCGTAAAAAGGGGGCTGCCGCACCCGCCGCTGACCTTTTTCTGGCCGGTGCAGGAAGAAATTGGACTGCGGGGGGCCCGCCATGCCCAGCTGGGCCTGCTGGGGCGGCCGCGACTGGCCTTCAACTTTGACGGCGGAGCTCCAGAAAAACTGACCCTCGGTGCCACCGGTGGTTACCGGATGACGATCCGGGTCGACGGCCTGCCCAGCCACGCGGGTGCCGCACCGCAATTCGGGGTTAGCGCGATTGCCATCGCGGGCCTGGCCATCGCAGACCTGCAGCGTAACGGCTGGCACGGGGCGATTCGCAAAGGACGACGATGCGGTACCTGCAACATCGGCGTGATCCGGGGCGGCTCGGCCACTAACGTGGTCAGCGAACATGTCGAAATCCGGGCCGAGGCCCGCAGCCACAGTCCCAGCTTTCGCCGGCAAATCGTGCGGCAGATCGAAAAGGCATTCCAGCACGCCGCCGCGTCGGTGAAAAACGCACTGGGTACCAGCGGACAGGTCTCCATAGAAGGCCAACTCGATTACGAATCTTTCCGGCTCAAAAAAAGCGAACCATGTGTGCAGATCGCCGAAGCCGCCCTGCAGGCGGTCGGCCAGCAGCCAATGCATTTTGTCTCCAACGGCGGCGTGGACGCCAACTGGACCACGGCCCGCGGCATCCCCACCGTCACCCTGGGCTGCGGCCAGTTGCTGCAACATACCCGCGAGGAACAGCTGGACATCCCCTCGTTCCAGCGGGCGTGTAGAATTGCCCTCCAGCTGGCCACCGGGAAAGGGTAAGAGAGCGTAGGAGAGCGAAAGAGAGAGAAGAGAGAGAAGAGAGAGGGG
>WVZU01000310.1:1022-4899 GCA_011772275.1 Planctomycetales bacterium
CCCCACCCCCACCTTGGCTCACAAAACATATGGAACTTGATGACGAACTTTGCTTGTGCTTCCATGTCACCAAACGGAAGGTGCTGAACTACCTCCGCGTGGAGAAGCCACGGGCGGCGAGTCAGTTGAGCGACTGTTATGGGGCGGGGACGGGATGCGGCTGGTGTCGCACCTATTTACGCCGCTTGTACGAGGAGGTGGTGCAGCACGGCCAGCCGTCCGAAGGGGAGCCGACGGCGGAGCAGTACGCGGCACAGCGCTCGCAGTACGTCCGCGCCGGCGGGGGAACCCCGCCCCCCGGGGCGACACCGATCAACTCGCCTACCGGCCATGACCCGGATAGAACCGCGGGGTCCGATCCGCCACCCCCTGATGAACCGGGCCCTTGAGAGCCACCGGCCGCAGCAGGGCCGGTCGTCCCCTCACGGCAGTCCGCCCGCTACTAGCCCCCTCCCGGCGAATTGGGTATCATAAGCGATCGCTCCAACAGGACTTGGTCAGCAACACGCGAGATGGCATGATGGCACGTAAAACGGTGAGTATCAAAGGGAAACGGGCCGAGGCGGATGCGGCGGCCAAGCCCAAAAAAAAGAAGAAAAAAGCGGTCGCTTCCACGACCAAGACGAAAAGGAAGAGCCGGAAAAAGGTCGCCCCGGAAGTCCGATTAAAGGCCTTCTGGGGCGTATTCAACCAGTCACTGAAACGGGTGGCACTGTACGAATACAGCCAGCGCCGCCAAGCGGACAAGAAGGCAGAAGAGCTGCAGGAAAAACAGACGTCTCCGCACTTTGTCCAGCTGGTCAAGGAAGTCATTCAGGAAGAATAGCCCGATTTTCCGCAGAATAATCGGGTCTGCCCCCCTGGCGCGGGCCTCGGCCCGCCGGGGCAATCCCGGCCGGCCGAGGGGGCTGCCTGGCAATTGTTGACCACCCCGGTCACGCGCCGTTACCTTTAAGGTCGTTGAGGCGTGGTTTCTTTCGGAAAGTTCGCGCCGCTGCAAGGGCCCCAACATGGCGCCAAGCAAGCCGCCGAGCGGTGGCGNNGCTGCTGCAAGGGCCCCAACATGGCGCCAGGCAAGCCGCCGGGGGGTGGCGCTTGGCCCGCGATGAAGGGCAGCCTGGGAGAACTCGTCTTGATACCGCAGTCAGCGGACGGCAACAGAGCATGTTTGGCGAGCCGTGTACGGTCATCCCTTGTCACCTGCCCGCCGGCTTAATCATTGAGGCATGTCCATGGAGTTTCAAGAAGGCTTGACCGTCGGCATCGATTTGGGAACCACCTACTCCACGCTGGCCTATCTGGACGAAGAGGGCGAGCCGATCCCGGTCGAGAACGAGGATGGCGACTGCGAAACCCCCAGCCTGATCCTGTTGGCTACCACGGGACATGTCGTCGTCGGTCCCAACCGCATGCGGGCGGCCATGGAAGACCCCAAAAATGTCATGGAACGCGTCAAGCGGCACATGGGAGAAACCGAAGACGATTTCAATCACACCTTTGATGGAAGAAAGATTACGCCCGAGTTCCTGTCCGCGCTGATTTTGAAAAAACTGAAACAGGACGCCGAAAAAAAACTGGGGAAAAAGATCGGCAATGCGGTCATTACCGTGCCGTACTACTTCAATGACTTGCGGCGGAAGGCGACCCAGGATGCGGGCCGCATCGGCGGGCTGAATGTGATTGACATTGTCAACGAACCGACCGCAGCCACGCTGACCTTTGCCTGGAGGCATCACGAACTGGGTGTCGGTTTGTCCGACAGTACCCAGACCAAGTCCGTCCTGGTTTTTGATCTGGGAGGCGGCACGTTCGATGCGACCGTTGTGGAATATACGCCGACTCACTTCCACGTGCTGGCCACCGACGGAGATGTCCATTTGGGCGGCATCGACTGGAATGACCGCCTGCTGGAATACGTCGCCGAACAATTCAAGCAACAACACGGCGAGGACCTGCTCGAATCTCCCGAAACCTCGCAGCTCATGCGTTTTGAATGCGATCAGGCAAAGCTCGCTCTTTCTGAAAACGAGAAGACCTCCATCGCGTGTCGCTACCACGGCAAGTCGATGACGACCGAAATCACGCGTGCTCAGTTCGAGGAAATGACGGCCGACCTCACTCAGCGCAGCCTGGATACCGTCGATCTGGTATTGAAGCAGGCCAACGTCAAATCAAGCGATCTGTACGCCGTTGTCCTGGTGGGCGGTTCGACGCTGATGCCAGTCATTGGTCGGCGTCTCGAAGAGGAACTGAAGATCAAACCGAACCGGGATCTCTCTCCCTATACGGCGGTGGCCCAAGGGGCCGCGCTGCACGCCGCCATCCTGGAAGCCAAGCACCGCCCGGAAGGGGCCGAAATGGCCGAAAAACTCAAGAGGTCCCTGGCCCGCGTCCGCCAGGATGATGTCAACTCCCACGGCCTGGGCATGGTCGCGCGGGAGCCGAATACCAACAAAGAGATCAACTACGTAATGATCCCCCGCAATACCCAATTGCCCGCCGAACAGCGGCAGACGTTCGTCACCAATCAGGACGGCCAGCGGCGCGTTCACGTGAAAGTCATCCAGGGCGAAGCGCCCGATCCGGAAGCCTGTGCCCAAATCGGGGATCTTTTCATTCGTGACCTCCCCGCCGGTTTGCCCAAGGGATCTCCCGTCGAAGTCATCTACTCTTTCGACCAAATGGGGCGCATTCATATCCGCGCCGAAGACAAAACCAGCGGAAAGTCGGCCACCACGCAAATCGAACGCTCGGGCGCACTGGACGATGAACAACTGGACGCACTGACCCTGCTGGCCAGCCAATACAAGGTGGACTGACGGCACCCCTTCCACCCCGCCGATCTGCCATGGCTGAAAATTTGGACGTCTACCGTGAATGGCTGGGCATCACGGACAGCGAACGCCCACCAAACTACTACCAGTTGCTGCGCCTGGAAATCTTCGAGGACGACCAGGCTCGCATCCGGCGTCACTATCGCAAACTGAACAGCCACGTCCGCAAGTTTGCCTCGGGCAGCTACGCCCGCCAGTCCCAACAGCTGCTGAACGAACTGGCCCGCGGCATGCTCTGCTTGACCGACCTGCAGCGGAAAAGCGAATACGATGAATCGCTGGGCCGTGTAAAGGTCGCCGAGGGCCCAGCGCGAACGCTGGAACAAATCCTCTTGAAAAACAAAGTGGTCACTCAGCAGGAATTAGCCAAGGCCCAGCAGTACGCCAAGGCGACGGGATTCAGCCTGCGGGACGCCCTGACACAAAAAAAACTGGCCGCATCCGAGATCGTCATGCAAGCCTATGCCGAATCGATCGGCCTCCCGTTTTTGAACCTCAGCGACATTACGATCGACGAAGAACTGTTTCCCAGGATTTCCGCTGTGCTGGCCCGCACACACTCGGTCGCCCCGGTGATGATCGAAAACGACCAACTCTTGCTGGCTTCTCCCAACCCGTTAAATTTGCAACTCGAAGAAGACCTCAAACTCCGCCTGGGCATCCCGATTCGCATGGTGCTATGCACGGCCACCGATATCCATCGCGTGATCAACGCCCATTATCCTCGCGAGGTGGCAGGTGCCGAATTGGCCAGCCGCGGCCTGCAAGACGCAGACAGCCAACCGACCGGGTTGAGCAAGGTTTGGGAGCGGGTCAAAAAATGGGTCGAAGAGAACAACAAGAAATAAGATTCTTCCGCAGACTCTGTGGGTGGATTGCTGTTTCCCAAGGGGGGTCGCAGCGACAGTCCGTCCGCCGGGGGAAGAAGTGTGAGCAGCGGGGAGGATGGGGATAAGCGGGTCTTTGAAGAGTATGCGCTCAAGAGAATTCGGTCAAGCGTACATTTCATCGCCGCCTTAACCGCCACGCTTAACCGGATACTC
>WVZU01000310.1:5020-8011 GCA_011772275.1 Planctomycetales bacterium
GCGGGGTTGGCAAAGGGGGCTCGAAGTGAGAATTCTGAGCACGAGCCCCTCCAGCGTCAATCCACGTGAAAGGTCCCTACGTGCATCGTCCTGGTGACGGAACAAACCGTTTTTCAGTGCGGTACGCCGCTACCACTGAAGGTTGCGGAGTCGGCGCTGTTTCATCCCGCGCCGCACAACCTTGCGCTTGCGACAGTAATCGGGTCGCTTCTTTTTCACCAGTCTGTTGGCTTGGCGAATGGGAACGTGGCGGGCCTGATCGTCGTATTCATTATCATCATACCGTTCGTCGAATTCGGTCATCATGTAGCTTTCCCTTCTTTGCTGGCTGAAGAAAATCGACAAGTAACCATCCGCAAATCGAGGCAACCGTGCCCAACCCGGACAACTTTTTCCATCTGGGAGGAACCCCAGGCAGGCCGAACTCGGCCGTCGCACCCGCTACGGCCAGGGGCGGGTGCCCGCGGCTGCCGATGACGGGGGGACTGGCAAACCCGCCAAGGGGCATGGCCGTCACAAACTCGGCTACTGGCGGTCGCCAAACGGGTTCGCTGGCACGCCAGACCTTGGTCGTCGTCATCGGCAGGCTCACCCCCTTTCCCACCCCACCTCCCCCCAAGCGTCGCTGAACGTCGAAGAAGGTGGGCATTCGATTTCCCTCAGCTCTTGCAAGTGCCAGGCCAACCGGAGGCTGGATGTGGGAAAATGGGACATAACTGTTTTCCTGGCATAGAGATGGGACATGTGAGCCCAACTGGATAGGACGGGCCAGGCCGGGATCGGGGACCCGATTGGGGCCACTTGGGTCAACAATGCGGTCTCTTGGGAAACATTGCCGGGGGGCAAATTGACCCTGTCTTGGGTCGTTTTGACCCACCTGGTGGGTGAGGGCCGGAAGGCAGCACAACGCTGAGGCCGAGGTGCCCCGTGGCGATTGGGGGCAGCTAAGCGCTGGCGCGGAAGTCCATCTGGTAGAGGCGGCGGTAGAGCGGGCAGCGGCTGAGCAGTTCGTCGTGCGTGCCGACGTCGTCGATCCGACCGTTGTCCATGACCAGGATGCGGTCGGCCAGGTCCAAGGTCGAGAGCCGATGTGTGATGATGATTGCGGTCCGGTCGCGGATAAAATCGGCCAAGACGCGGTTAATCAATTGTTCGCTTTCCACATCCACCTGGCTGGTGGCTTCGTCCAGAATAAGGATCCGCGGGTCCCGCAGGATGGCGCGGGCCAGAGCAATTCGCTGCCTCTGTCCTCCCGACAGGCGGCTGCCTCTTTCGCCCACCACGGTTTCGTAGCCGTTTTCCAGGCTGTCCACGATAAACTGGTGCGCGTGTGCTTTACGGGCCGCATGGATAATTTGATCGCGACTGGCATCGCTGCGCCCGTACCCGATATTGGCCGCGACGGTGTCGTTAAACAGCAACATCTCTTGAGTGACGACGCCGATCTGCGAGCGCAAATTGGGGATGCGGACGTCCTTCAAGTCGATACCATCCAGCTCGACGCGACCGCTTGACGGATCAAAAAAACGGGGGATCAGATTCACCAGTGTCGACTTGCCGCAACCGTTAGGGCCCACGATGGCCAGGGTCTGGCCGCAGGGGATCGTCAAGCTGACGTCTTTGAGCACCGGGACGCCGTCTTCATAGGAAAAGTCGACCTTGTCAAACCGGATAAAGCGGTGATGTGCCGCCAGGGGAACGGGGTGCAGCGGGTCCTGCAAACGGGGCTGGCGGTCCAGCATCTGATAAATCCGATCGGCCGCGGCGGCAGATCGTTGGATCCGCGAGAAAACATCGGACAGTTTACGAGCTGGATCGCTGACGCCGGCCAGTAGGCCGTAAAACAACAGCAGCGAGCTGATCGACAGGGGCCGGTGGCTCATCCGCAACCCCAGCAGATGGGTCTCCTGGTTCAGCACCAGATAGGCACCGGCCAGGATTGCCAGGCAAATCGTACAAATGCCCATCAGTTCGGTTGCCGGGCGGATCAGCGAATCGTAGCGGGCGATCTTCATCGCCTTAAAATAAAACTGCTTGCTCGCCCAGTGAAACCGTTGCCGTTCGTGCCTCTCCCGCGTAAACGCCTTGACCGCCTTGATAGCCCCAAACGTTTCGGACAACGCGTTATAGATCTGCGACATGTCCTCCATCGCTTTACGATTGGCCCGCTTAATCGATTTCGAGAGCCAATTAATGACCCAGGCGGCAATGGGCGCGACCAGCAGCGAGATCAGCAGCAGCCGCCAGCAAATGAATGCCGCGCCCAGGAAACACGCCACCATCTTCAACGGCTCGCGGATCGCTTTGCCATACAACGTCCGCAACCCGTGCGTCAGTTGCTCCATGTCGTACGTAAACCGGCTGATCAGTTCGCTGGTGCCAGCCTCGTCAAAGCTGGCCAGGTCCATCCGCAGGGTACGCCGATAGAACTGCTTGCGCAACTGCAGCGTGGCCAGTTGGCACAGACGTTCCGTCAGAATCGTGCTGCAGACCAGAAACAAGTCCTTGATCAGCGTGCCGACCAGCAGAACAGCCACGACCATCATCAATGTGGGGAACGGCCGGCTCGGCAAATAGTGGTGAATATAAGGTTGCAGCCGCCGCCGCACGGCCAGGGCCCGCAACTCGGCCTCATGCCGCACGCTTAACTCGGCGATTTGCCGTTCGATCTGCCGAGCGACATCGCCCGCCGCGGCGGACTGTCGCTGATCAGCAAGCTGGTCGATATGCCGCGCTAATGCGGCCGCGGTCTTCTGCGCCTCGGCAATTTCCTCGTCAACCCACTCGTGCAACGAGCGCCCTTCAAAGACTACTTCGACAAACGGGTAGACGGTACCAATGTTGCCACCCCACAACAGGGCAATCGCCAAGGCGCACCCCACGGCGGCGACCACCGTCAGCCGGTAACGAAGGCTCAGCTTCAGAACTCGGGCAAAGTTGCTCATCCTTGAAATCCGTCCCTCGGCCAGACCGCCAGACGACCCTCCGTCC
>WVZU01000310.1:8058-14999 GCA_011772275.1 Planctomycetales bacterium
CAAAAGAGGGTAGACCAGGACGACTGTGCAAATTGCAGCAACCGGGCAAAACCCCGCCAGGCGCTCCTCCCGATTGCTCACAAAAACTTCGTAGCCAGCGACGGTAAGTCTTTGTTTGTAAGTCTTTGCCTGGTAAAGAAGACGACGCGATTTGACGGCAAGCGTGTGGATCCCAGGTTGTGGATGCCAGGGATGCCAGGTTGAGCCTTTCATGGCGGGGNNTTGTGGATGCCAGGTTGAGCCTTTCATGGCGGGGTCGCACGCGGCCAGGGAAAGAATGGTCCGGCGCTGGGCGGATGGCTTCTGAGAAATCCGGGCCAGCACCAATCCCGTTCAAGGCCTGCCGTCGCTGGGCCACTCGATTTTCCTGCGGTCTCCTGAACGTGGGGCTGGCAGCCCAGGCTGTTGCCTCTGGCCGCTTTGCGGCTAGTTTTTTGGGGGGGCGTCTCCTGGGGCTGCCGCCGCGGGCCTTCTCCGGTGACCGCTTCGCGGTCGGCGACCGGACCGGTCATCCAGAAAACGATTTGGAAGCTAGAACTGCTACCACTTGCGGCGACGTTTGCCAGTGGTGAGGAGAAACCGCAGCAAGCCGCAGAGGACCATCAGGCCGACGGGCGCCATCAGCGTCAACAGAACCAGCCGGCTTGAGTCGTCCGCCTGGTCGCCCGGCCGCAGAAAACCCCCGAAAAGGGCGGCCGGTACGCTGACCAGGGCCATGGCCAGCAAGAGGGTCGGGAGGCGGAATTGATGTCGGCGCTGGGGAGGCGGTTTGGGGGACGTGGCAGGCTGGTCCATTTTGATTCACAATTTTCTCAGTCGTTTGATCCGCTTGACCACATCCTCCTGGCTGAATTTTTCCCCCACCGGCAGGAAGACATAACTGCCCTTTTCACCGCAACTATCCAGAATGATCTGTCGCGTATTGGGGAGGTGATACCCTTCCGGACAAGGTTCGTGCCCGTGGATCAATACATCGGCATCCACCGTTTGGGCAAAGGCATCGGCATTTTCCTGCCGGAAATCACGCCCCCAGACAAAATGGAACAGTGGACTATCCTGGACCAGATCCTTCTTGCCAATTTCATGGTCAAACAGCGTCAAATCCATGCCCAGTTTGTCGACGTTTTCCGGGAGGGTGTGGCTGATCCAGATACGCTCTTCGACGCGCACGGCCAACGGCAGGGTACGGATAAACGGCATGTAAGCTTCGCGTATCTTGTCGACCGCGGGCCCGTACTGGTCCTGCAAGCCAATGCGGAACAGCAGATTCAACATCTTCTGGTTCTTCACGATCGGGTAATCCATCAGCTCGGCCATCTCATGATTGCTCATCAGAAAATGAACCTGTTGCGGAAATTGGGTCTTTAGTCGAGCCACATCTTCCAGCAGGGTGTGGGACATGCAGCCCCCTGAGACCGGATAGGTGGGTCCACCGTGACAGACTTCCTGCATGACCAGGTGCCGGCGCGGATTTTTAGCCAGGTTGGCCAGATTGCGAATGGCATTGAAATTCTTCCGATCGCCATGCAGATCGGCAGTGACCAGCACTTCGTCGGCCCTGTCGGCCTTCAGCTCGACGATGTTCCCCTCGCGGTACTGGGTATTCGCATTGGCGACAACCGCCTTGCCATACGTCTCAATGACCCGCTCGATGTACTCAATCGTGGCAACCATACGCCTTCAACGGTAGCAACCCGGTGGGGCTGCGACAAGTCACGGGCAGGAAAAGGTTTATGTGGCTGGACCCGCCGGGCAGACAGCACTCCCTTCCGCCGGTCGCCCCGCCCGGCTAGCCGGGTGAAACTGTATCGGTTTTGCGGATTCATTGGATTGTACTGGTGAGCGGGCCGATACGATTAACGAGGCAACTTGCCGCAGCCACCTGGGCCATTTGCCAGCCCTGCGGCCGACCGGCTGGCCAGCCGAACGTGGTTTGTCCGCCAGACGTTGCAAGTCCTTCCAGGCCCCAGGGGGGCCGTTAACATCCGTCCGCCTCGTGAAGGATCCGGCACCCATGAAACACGCCATGCTTGCGATAGCCGCCGCGCTGCTTGTAGCTACCAGCTCTGGATGTAGTTGCCTGCGATCTCAGCAAAGTGGCTGCAGCCCCGGATGCGAAGGAGGCTGCAACCAGTGCGGCCTGGCGGCCGCCCATGAAACGGGCGTCGACCTCCACGGCGATTGTCTGTGTGCCCATTGCACGGGGGACGCTGGGGAAGGAAATATGCGGGAAGGACATCCAAGTCCGGTCGCGGCAGGCCCCAAGCAGTTCCCCGGCAGGCATGGAAAATTAGGACATGAGTACCGAGCGACCCGGCGGATCCAGGGGCCCGCCGGGCCGCCGACGGCTCAAATCACCTACCCCTACTATACCACTCGCGGTCCGCGCGACTTCCTCAATCCGGCACCACCCAGCATCGGACCGTAAGCCGGCAAAGCCTCCAATCCAGGGCCACGCAGCGGGGACCCTTCCCGGAAGATCGTCCTGGGAATCAGCGCGATCACCAGCTTTGATCGCGGGCGAACAACGGCCGGGGCCTTTACCAACTCGTTACACCGTCCTGGTGTATCCGCTTGTAGAATCTCCTTCAGGCAAACTTGTCTGGTGCCAACTTTGGAGGTTTCGACATGGATACACGCCACGCCGCGCTGGCTTTGGGGAACCTGTTCATCTGCCTCTCGGTGGGCTTTGCCCGGGAAGAACGACCCGCACCAAAACTTGTCGTCAAGCGGGAAAAAGCGGTGATCCAGCAAACGGCCCAGAGGCTGGTCGCCGAAAGTGGGCCGCTGCCGGCACGACCTGGCCAGCCACTTGGCGAAATCGGGGTCGATCAGGCGAACGAACGAGCGGGGGTGCACGATGTGGGTAAGGCGGATATCGAGCTGCCGACCAAAGCGCTGCTGGCCGGCGTGAGCCCCGCCCTGCCGAATCCTTCCGCCCCCCCGCCGGAAAACCCTCGAGTGGCGCCCGGTAAGGTTCTCTGGCATCCAGACTTGGAGACCGCCTGTACCGCCAGCGGCAAGTCGGGCAAAGCGGTCTTGCACTTTCAGCTGCTGGGCAATCTGGACGACCGGTTCTGCTGAACGAACGCCCGCCTGGCGAGAACCGTGTTGTTCTCGGACGAACGCATCGCGGCATGGATCAATCAGCACTTCGAACCTGCCTGGGAGTCGGTGCGACCCGTCCCGCGGGTGACCATCGACTTTGGCGACGGCCACGTGCTGAGCCGCACGCTGAACGGCAACATTGCCACCTACGTCTGCCGTAGCGACGGTGCCGTACTGGATATATTGCCGGGGATCTACGAACCGCAAACCTACCTGCGGCAGCTGGACCAGTTACTCAAGCTGCATCGCCGGGTGGGAGAGGACGATGATCCGGCAGCCGCCCTGATCGGCTACCATCAACGCCAGGCCGAGGCGCTAGCGGGTGGCAAACTACCGCTGGCGATTGCGGCAGCGCCCCTGCCGATCACCAAGCGACGGATTGAGCGTCCGCTGAAACTGGCCCTGCGGCCTGAGGAGGCGCGGCGGGCGGAGAGCAACGCGTCCGAACGGACTGGAGATGCCGCCCCGCGCAAGCCAACTCACGACCGCCAGCCGCTCGCCGGCTGGCAACTGTTGGCCCAGGACACGCGGATCAACCAGCGGGTCCGCCGCCTGGCGATCCACCGCTACCTGGCCCAGCAGGGACCGGTCACTCCGGCCGACGTCACCCGCTGGCTGTACCGCGAAGTCCTGCACGCCGACCTGGAGGATCCCTACCTGGGCCTGGGCAAGACGCTGTTTGCCAGTTACCCCTTCCGCGACGAGTAATCGATTAGCTCAGGCGGCTTTCTTCCGCCGCTGGCGCTGCGGTTCCCTGTCGTCCGGGACTTGGTACAGCTGCCGCAAACGGGTTAACTCTTCTTTCAGCGCGGCGACTTTGTCCGCATAGGCCGGATCGGCATAGACGTTCCGCAATTCGTCCGGGTCCTGCTTTAGATCATACAACTCCCAGGCGTCCAGGCCGTAGAAGTGGATCAGCTTGTAGCGGTCGGTGCGGACCCCGTAGTGGCGTCGGACCATGTGCACGGCCGGATACTCGTAGTAATGGTAATACACGCTGGTCCGCCAGTCGTCCGGCGTCTGCCCTTTGAGCAGCGGTACCAGGCTGTCGCCTTGCATGTCGGCCGGCGGCGGCACGCCGGCGATCTCGAGGAACGTCTGAGCGAAATCGAGGTTGGAGGTCAGGTCACGATTCTCGCTGCCTGGCTGGACGACAGCCGGCCAGCGGACCAGCAGCGGGGTCCGCAGGGATTCCTCGTACATCCACCGCTTGTCGTACCAGCCGTGTTCCCCCAGGAACCAGCCCTGGTCCGACGAGTAGACTACGACCGTATTGTCCGCCAGGCCGCTCTTGTCCAGATACGAAAGCACGCGGCCCAAGTTTTCGTCGACCGCATCGACACAGCGGAGATAGTCCTTGACGTACCGCTGATATTTCCAGCGGACCAGGTCCTGGCCCTCTAGCTTGGCCTCGCGGAACGCTGCATTCTTCGGCCCGTAAGCTCGATCCCACGCCTCCCGCTGCTCGACCGTCAAACCTCTCTGTGGCGCCAGTTTCAGATCATGCGGGCTCAAGTGGCGGGCGATCGTCATTTCTTGTTCTTGAGCGGCCCTTCCACGGCCCGAACCATCGTCAAACAGCGTCGCCGGCTCGGGGATGGTCACATCGTCGTATTTGGTCAAATGTTTGGCACCCGGCTGCCAGTTGCGATGCGGCGCCTTATGCTGGTACATCAACAGAAAAGGTCTGGAGTTGTCGCGTTCCGTTTTCAGCCAGTCGAGTGCCAGGTCGGTGATCACATCGGTGGTGTAACCGGTGTGCTGTACCCGCTGTCCGTTGCGGATCATGGGCGGATTGTAGTAGGGTCCCTGGCCGATCAGGACTTCGTAGTGATCAAAGCCGGTGGGTGCCGAGCGGAGGTGCCATTTGCCGACGATGGCCGTCTGGTAACCGGCTTGTCGCAGCAGCTTGGGAAACGTCTGTTGCGCCCCGTCGAAGTTGTTGCCGTTGTGCACAAACCCGTTGAGATGGCTGTGCTTGCCGGTCAAAATGACCGCTCGACTGGGCCCGCAGATCGAATTGGTCACAAAGCAGTTGCGAAACAGCATCCCTTCGCGGGCCAGGCGGTCCATGTGAGGCGTCCGGTTGATTTTCGACCCGTAGGCGCTCAGTGCCTGAGTACAGTGGTCGTCAGTAAACACAAACAAAATATTGGGCCGCTCGGCTGCTGCCAGCCGGCTCACTTCCCACAGAAGGTTGCAGAAGATGACCAGCAGGCTGAGGATCCGGCACTTTGTTCGGTAGCCATTCATGCTTCTTTCCTGAAGATGGATCACAATCCGCGCCTCTGCCGCAGGAATACCGGAAGGGCGGAAACGGGCACGGTTTGTTCCGGTCTCCTTGCTGGCTGCCGGCATCCCGGCCCGCCGCGACCGGTTTGCGGCATGCCGGCCTGCATTTTAGATTCGGTCCCGTTCCCAGCCTAGCCCTCAGTCCGGCCTGAAATTTTCCCCCTTGCCGCTGTGGCGAAAGTCGCCAAGACTTTCGGCGCTGACAGAAATTGCCGAAACTCTTGGTGCGTTTTTGCGACCTGAAATTCGCTGACTGAACGTTGAGCCTTAAGAGACCGCTTGGCTTACGACTTGCGAAAAACGCGGCTTTGCGCCGTAATCCCTGCGCCGGAGAATGGACCTGATGCACGATCAAGACTGGAAGCCGACTGCCAGCTGGGCCAATCTTCGCCTGCGTGGCGAACTGTTGCAACGTACGCGAAGTTTTTTTGACGACCGCAATTTTCTGGAAGTGGAAACGCCCTTCCTTTCGGCCGACACGACCGTCGACCGGCACCTGGACCCGCTGGCGGTAACCTTGCCCGACGATCCGCGCCGCCCGGTGGAGGGGAGACAACTGTGGCTGCAGACTTCTCCGGAGTTTGCCATGAAACGCCTGATCGCCGCCGGCGGCCAGCGGCTGTACCAGATTACGCGAGCCTTCCGAGCCGGCGAACGTGGCGCGTGGCACAACCCGGAATTCACCATCGTCGAATGGTACCGCCGCGGGGACTCGATGCGGGAGGGGATGCGGCTGTTAAGCGACCTGGTGGAGACGCTGCTGGGTTGCGGGCCAGCCGTGCCGCTCAGCTACCAAGAGGCATTTCGGCGACACGCGGAGATCGACCCGCTGACCGCCGAGGCCGCACAGCTTGCCGGCCTGGCCACCGCCAGTGGGCTGGCCGTCCCGGCCACGCTGGGCGACGACCGTGATGAGTGGCTCGATTTTCTCCTGGCCGAACTCGTCCTGCCTCGGCTGGACACGAACGTGCCGACGATCCTCTACGATTATCCAACGAGCCAGGCCATGCTGGCTGCGGTGCGGAACGAGGACCCGCCGGTCGCGGAGCGCTTCGAGCTGATCCATAAGGGCATCGAACTGGCCAACGGCTATCACGAGCTGCAGGACGCGGACGCGTTGCGCGACCGCGTCCAAAAGGCCAACGCGGCCCGCAGGGCCGATGGCAAGGTCGAGCTGCCTTCCAGCAGCCGCCTCTGGTCCGCCATGGAGGCCGGGCTACCGGATTGCACTGGCGTGGCACTCGGTTTCGATCGCATCGTGATGCTGGCCGCCCGCAGCCGCTCGATTGAGGAAGTGATCCCTTTTCCGATCGAGCGGGCGTGAGCAAGTGGAGCGGAGGCCGTGGGAGGAAATCGGCTGACCCCCACCGGCTGGTTTCCAGGCAGCCAGGGTGCATTTTGCACTTTGCGTAACACCTTAGCCGATTGCAGCAACGGGTAGTTGTCGCATGCCGAGCCTTTCCGGTTTCATGTCAGCAACCCCGTGCTTTTCTGGCTTCATGCGAATAGCCTCGTGCTTTAGCACGAGGTTGAGATCGCGT
>WVZU01000344.1:0-353 GCA_011772275.1 Planctomycetales bacterium
CATTTTCTGGCCCTGCACGGGTTGAGCAAACTGTTGCAGACCATCCAGCTGGTGGCCCAGCGGCTGAATGACCAGCTGACGCTGACCGGGGTGGTGTTCTGCATGTACGAATCCGGTACGCGGCTGGCGGCCGAGGTCAGCTCGGACGTGGAAAAGTTTTTCGTCGAATCCCGCGGCCGGCCGTCCCCTGGAGCGGCGCGTGCGCTTTTCAAACCAAGATCCGCCGCAACATCCGCCTGGCCGAAGCCCCCAGCTTCGGCCGCTCGATCTTCGACTACGCCCCGGCCAGCCACGGTGCCGAAGATTACCGCAAGCTGGCGGCCGAACTGCTGGCCTACCGACCGGCCAGCAGC
>WVZU01000344.1:403-3118 GCA_011772275.1 Planctomycetales bacterium
CGCAAACCCATCCCGCATCCGCGGCCCCGCGGTACGGTCCTGACGGCCGCAGCGGCGGCGAGGGCTGGTGCGGATGGTGGGGTGTTCCAGACCAGCCTCAAAAACCGAAAGAGGCCGGCGGGTGCCGCGGGCAAGCGTCCTCAAAAAGCCCCAATTCGTTGACAAATTGCATCAAATGACGGATGCTTGAAGATGGACGACGGCCCGTCCGAGACGAATGAAATAGGGCCGCGAAAGTCGCCAAGACTTTCGGCGACCATGGATTCGCCGAAAATCCTCGCGATTTTCGCTGCCCGAAATTTGAGCTCTGACAAACGACTGGGCGGTTCGGCACTCTTTTTGCAAAACAGCATAGTGCAAACACTAGTGCAAACAGTGCGAAGAGTGATCCACGGCACGCAGGCCGGTCGGAAAAACATCCGCCACGGATTGGTGTCCAAAGACATACAGCATATTTAATCACCTCACACCAATCCTGCCATTCATGCCAATTCTGCCGAAAGAACCTGATATCTTTCCCTGCGATCTTTTGGTCGACGAGACGGTCCAGCAGGTGGATCGCTGGTGGGCCATTTATACCCTGTCGCGCCGCGAAAAAGATCTTGTGCGGCGGCTGCGGACGCAGAGCATCTATCACTACTGCCCCCTCATCAAGCGGCGTTCGCGGTCGCCCAGCGGTCGAGTCCGCGAGTCGTACGTGCCGCTGTTTGCCGGCTACGTGTTTCTGGCCGGCACGGAAGAACATCGCTATGAGGCGATGAAGTCCAACTGCATTTCGCGGTGCCTGGAAATTGACGATCCCCAGCAGCTGATCTTCGATCTGCGGCAAATTCAGCAGCTGGTCGAATCGGACGCCCCCTTGAGCCCCGAGGCACGTATATCGGCCGGGGACCCCGTCCGCGTCCGTTCGGGGCCCTTTAAGGGCCTGGAGGGGGTCGTCATCCAGCGGAGGGGCCAACAGCGGCTGCTGGTCAGTATCCATTTTCTCCAGCAGGGGGCCTCGGTCCTGATCGAAGACTACCAGCTGGAGCAGATTTAGGCCTAAAAATGGGTCCAAAGCGACCCTGGGGCCGTGTCTAGCCCGTTTGAGGGGGTTTGCCGGTTAGTGAAAATTTTTGGAAAACTTTGGGGCTGAATTATTGAAATTGGTCAGGATACACATTATGGTTAGGGGAAATGCCCCAAGCTCTTGGGTCAGATCGGCGCCAGTTCATCGGTTGTCTGCTCTGAGCCTGCCCGTCCTTTCAGGTTAGCGTCAGGATCAATATGTCTTCCGTCCGGCCGTTGGATCGCCTTCTTCTGCGAGTCGCACCCGTCACGCAGTCCGACTGGGAGGAGGTCGAGCGCGATCACGTGGTGCCGACGGCCCGCTTCCGCTGGGTGAGTGCCTTCCACTGGCTGGTGGCCGTGTTCATTTTCCCGCCGGTGTTCCCGGTGATCGGTGTCCTGGTGGTCCTGACCCGGTTGACCTCGCGCGGGCCGGCCCTGTTTCGCCAGATGCGTGTCGGCCAGCGGGGCAAAACGTTTTGGGTCTACAAGATTCGTACCATGTCGCACGACGCCGAAGAGCTGACCGGGCCGGTGTGGTCACCCGGCGTGGCGGATCCCCGTGTCACGAAACTCGGGCGGTTCTTGCGCAGATCCCACCTCGATGAACTGCCCCAGCTGTTCAACGTGCTGGCCGGCGATATNNCCACGGCCCGAAAGGCCCGAGTTTACCCAGTTTCTCGCCCAGGAGATCCCGGGCTACGTCGGCCGCCTCACCGTCCGGCCGGGTATCACCGGCATGGCCCAGATCAACCTGCCTCCAGATACCGACCTGGACAGCGTACGAAAAAAACTGGAACTGGATCTGGATTACATCGGCAACAGCAACTTCTGGATCGACATTCGTATCCTTGTCTGCACGGGTCTGAAAGTCTTCGGTTTTCCGGGCTACAAACTGGCCAAATGGTTCGGTCTGCGGCGTCGACCTGTTGGCGAACCTGGTACCCCAGGCGTTGGCCAAGCGGCCGCAGCAAAGCGGCGTGATCAGCCTGAGCAGCCAGCCCGGCCGGTCCAGCCTGTACGAGTTGAAGCGTCGGATGCCCAGCTGCACCTGCGCCCCGTTTCCTTGCAAACGGTCTTGAAACAAGTCAATGGCAACGGCAACGGTCATGTGGCGGGCAGTATTCCCAGCAGCGTGAACGGCAACGGCCGCTACGCCCCGGGCAGCCGGCGCGGGTATCCGCAAGACGATCAGACCCCTCATCAGAACATGGCGGCGGCCGCCGAGGAGACGATGGTGGCGTCTGCCAACGGGGATACCCACGTCGACCAGGGGAACTCTGAGCAAAACGCCCAGGAAAACGTTCAGGCAAAGGAAAACGTTCAGGAAAACGTTCAGGAAAACGTTCAGGAAAACACAGTGGCGAGTTCTCCGGCAGCCGGCCCCGCGGCTGCCCCCCGCCGCCCCCGTGCACGCTCGCTGTCCTGACAGGATCTGGTGGCTTGCATCGCATGTCTCTCTGCAACGCCTTCACGGTCGACGTGGAAGACTATTTCCAGGTCTCGGCCTTCGAGGCCCAGGTCGACCGGGACCGCTGGGGTCAGTATGAAAGCCGCGTGGTGGCCAATACGCAGCGGCTGTTGGACCTGCTGGCTGGGCACCAGGTGCGAGCCACATTTTTTGTCCTGGGGTGGGTGGCCCAGCACCATCCGCAGCTGGTCCGCCAG
>WVZU01000342.1:0-1547 GCA_011772275.1 Planctomycetales bacterium
GCGGGGGAGGGGCAGTTTTTTCCCAACTCACCCAGGACAGTCACGCGGGACAGTCGTGACGCTGGGAAAATGAGGGACGGGAAAGTTGGTCCTACCCAAAAAATTCGCCCGCAGACAAAAATTAGTCCCCAGCGGAAATTAGCTTAACCATGGCGCGAGGATGGATCCTTGCCGGCTGGGCAATCGGGTATCACCAGGTTTTGTAAAGAGGAGCAAGACGATGAGAAAGTATGGTCGACTGTTGGGGATCGTTTGCGGCGCCATGGGCGTTCTGTTTTTGTGCAGTTTCTTTGCGACGAGAGGTTTTACGGACGATGCGAAAGAAAAGGCCCAGCGGGGACCCAAGCATCACCACCATCGGTGGAAAATGAGTGCGGACGAGGTGTTCCAGCGGATCGACACGGATGGCGACGGCGCTCTTTCCAAGCAGGAGTTTACCAAGGCTTTTCAAAAGCATCGCGAGCGGATGAAGGCGATGATGAAGCATCATAAGGCCGGTCATGGCCGGGGCGGGCCGCACGATGGCCAGGCGAGCGGTTCTGGGGGGTGGGGCGGAAAAGGGTGTCCAAAGGGTCACTGTCACCATCCGCGCCATCATGGCCCGCGTCACGGTTTTCATCGTGGCGGTCATTACGGACGGGGCCCGGCGGTGGTTGTGCATCATCATTACTACGGTATGGGTGGTCCGCGGCCCGGTTTGCACAGGCCGGGCCCGGCGGGCCAGGGGCGTGGCCCCGGGCACCCTGGCTGGCATGGCCGCGGCCCTCGTCCCGGCCATGGCCCCGCTCACCACAGGGGCGATCGGGCCGCCGACGAACCGGCCGACCGCGAGGCGGGAAACCGAAACGTGGCGACTGCCGAAGAAGAGCAGTCCAGCCACACCGAGGATTCCTACAGCTACGGCAGGGAAGATTTCGACCGTGAAGATCTGTCGCGATCCGAATCGGTCGATCCCCTGGATCTGCTGGGTGAGATCGACAGGTTTATCGACGACCATGAAGCGCTGTGAGACCAGCGGGTGGGAAATCTGTCGGCCAAGGGACTTGTTCTGTTGGAACACGTTAGCTGACGAACGGCGCGGCCTGATGTAGCCGAATTCGTGAGAATTCGGATCGTCCAGGCGGTAACCAAGGCAAGCTATTGAAGTCTCAAGACTTCAGCTACCATTCGGCTAAAGTGTTGCGTCCTTTTTGAAAGCGACGATGTGGCGGGTGCTGGGATGGCGAAAGTCGTCAGGACTTTCGGCGGCAGAGGAATTGACGAAACTGTTCACGCATTTGCGCTGGCTGCAAATGGGGCGTTGACAAACCACTATCCGGCGAGGCGACCGCGATTGTTGCCTGACAACAATCGGTTCCCGACAAAAAGTGCTGGGACCGCACACCGGTTGCCGATCGCCTCGATACCCGTTCAAAACACGCGCTGCAGCACTTCGCTGAATTCGGCGTCGTCGACCACCGGGGTGATCGTAAAGTTTAAGTGATCGCTCCAAGTGCATGATCCACTCGGTCTGCGCCTGCGCGTCGTTGGACTGGGAGAGGACCCAG
>WVZU01000342.1:1645-1825 GCA_011772275.1 Planctomycetales bacterium
CGCCAAGCTGACTGGGGCAAGCGGGGCCAGGGGCCAGGCGCGAGATGGGTTTGCTGAGCGGTCCCGGCGGGCCGGGACTAGCCGACGGTGGCCCGAGCGATAAGCGTCACACAAACCTACCGGCGGCTAGCGCCTTGCCGCTCATGGCAAAGTGAAACTTCTGTAAAAAATTTGTTTTGC
>WVZU01000365.1:0-2689 GCA_011772275.1 Planctomycetales bacterium
GGCGGATGCGGCTACCCGCCTGCTGGGCCAGACCATGACCCTCCAAGCCGGACCCGTCCTGCTCGACTTGGCCCAGGTCCTCCCGCCAGGGAAATTCAAGATCCGTGCTCTCCGCGGCTACATCCGGCTCGCTCGCCAGTTTCATATGCCCGAGGCACAGCGGGTCGCAATGTGCCTTGAGGCGCTTGAGGCCACCGAGCGGAAGGAGGAGCAGAAGCTGGTCCTGGAAGTGGCCACCCGTTATCCCAGCCTGGCGATGCTGAAAGTGGTCGCCCAAGCGGCCCAACAACCGGCGCTGAAGGCGGACGCCACGCAAGCTGCGGGAACCATTGCGTCGCAGCTGAGCGGCGATCTGGCCGAGGCCCGGACAGTGCTGGAAGAAATCGGGATCACGCCGCGGACAATCGAGATTGTCAAGGCCACCTACGGCAGCAACGGCAAGTGGAAAGACGTGACCAATCTCCTAAAAGACCGGACGGGCGTTCTGCCCGTCATCGCCTTGTCTTCGAAAAACTACAACGAGGCCTTCGGCGGTGATCCAGCGCCGGGGATACCGAAAGTGCTGAAGATCGAGTATCGGATCGGCGGCAAAGCCGGCCAGGCGTCGTTCGCCGAAAATGCGGCAATCGTGCTGCCGGAACCGAATTAGCTGCACAGGCTTGCAACAGTCTTCTTTTATCCTGGTGGCTGGGCGAGGGGCGAGGGTTGAGGGACCCTACCGTCCGAAATTGATCGAACCATTGTGAGCGGCAAGGCGCTAGCCGCCGGTTTTGCGTATGTTGGCGATGCCAAGTGCCCGACGGCGAGTCCCGGCCCGCCGGGATCGAATATTTATGGGCTCGCGAGTCTTTTTCGCGATACGCGACCGAGTCGATCGACGTGCCATGCGCGTATCGCGAAAAAGACCCCCTAGCCCCTAGCCCCTAGCCCCTAGCCCCTCCCCCAATCCCTAGCCCGTTTCGCCATCTGCGGCGTATCATGCTCTGATGGCCGCCGATTTTCACTCTCTGGTCGATTGCTGGTTTCGGACGCGGATGGGCGAGCCGACCGAGCCTCAGCGGCGGGGCTGGCCGGAGATCGCCGCCGGCCGGCACACCCTCATCGCCGCTCCCACCGGGTCAGGCAAGACGTTGGCCGCCTTCTTGTGCTGTATCGACCGGCTGGTCCGCCAGTGGTATGCCGGCACGTTGTCGGACCAGGTGCAGGTCGTCTACGTCTCACCGCTGAAGGCGCTCAGCAACGACATTCACCGCAACCTGGAGACGCCGCTCTCGGAAATCTGCCAGCTGGCCGAGGACCAGGGGTTGCTGCCGCCGCTGATCGAGACGGCGGTCCGCACGGGGGACACTCCGTCGGGCGAACGGCAGAGGATGTTACGGCGTCCGCCGCACATTCTGGTGACCACGCCCGAATCGCTGTACCTGATGGTCACCTCACAAAAGGCTCGTCAGACGCTGTGCGGAGTGCGGACGGTGATCGTGGACGAGATCCATGCCCTGGCGGGGGACAAGCGGGGGTCGCACCTGGCGTTGACGCTGGAGCGGTTACAGCAGCTGTGTGACCAGCCGCCCACTCGGATCGGCCTCTCGGCCACCCAGCGGCCCATCGACCAGATCGCTTGCTTTCTGGTCGGTTCGTCAAACATCTCTGAAGACGGCCGTCCTGCGTGTGCGATTGTCGACGTGGGACACGTTCGCCAGCTGGATTTGGCGTTGGAGGTCCCGCCCAGTCCGTTGAGTGCCGTGTGTTCGCACGAGCAGTGGGGCGAGTGCTATGACCGGCTGGTGCAATTGATTGAATCGCACCGTAGCACGCTGGTGTTCGTCAACACCCGGCGGCTGGCCGAACGGATTGCTCACCGACTGACCGAGCTGTTGGGGGAAGAGGCGGTGGCCAGTCATCACGGGAGTCTTTCCAAGCGGATCCGGCTCTCAGCCGAACAGCGGCTGAAGTCGGGACAGCTGAAAGCGATCGTCGCCACGGCCTCTTTGGAGATGGGGATCGACGTCGGTTTCATCGACCTGGTCTGCCAGATCGGATCGCCGCGCAGCATTGCGAAATTTCTCCAGCGGGTGGGGCGTTCGGGGCATTCGCTGGGTGTGGTCCCCAAGGGGCGTTTGTTTCCGTTGACGCGTGACGAGCTGGTGGAGTGCCTGGCTTTGATCCGCGCTGTGAAAGAGCAGAAGTTGGACGCTGTGGAAATTCCCCACGCCCCCCTCGACATTCTTGCTCAACAAATCGTCGCCAGCGTGGCGGCGGAGGAGTCGAGCGAGGAGGATTTGTACGCGGTGTGTCGTCGCGCGTGGCCGTACCGCGAACTGGCTCGCGAGACGTTTGACGAGATCCTGGGGATGCTCAGCACCGGAGTGGCACCCGGTACCCACCGAGGTCGCTACCTGCATCGGGACCGGATCCAGGGGCGGCTGCGGCCGCGGCGCGGCGCGCGGCTGGCCGCCCTGACCAGCGGCGGAGCGATTCCGGAAACCGCGGAATACCAGGTGGTCACCGAAGGGGAAGAGACCCTGGTAGGGAAGGTGGACGAGGACTTTGCCATCGAGACCGCGGCCGGCGACATTTTCCTGCTGGGCAACACCTCCTGGCGGGTCCGCTACGTGCGGCAGGGTAAAGTCGTGGTCCAGGACGCGCAGGGCGCGCCGCCGTCGATTCCGTTCTGGTTTGGCGAAGCCCC
>WVZU01000365.1:2739-10159 GCA_011772275.1 Planctomycetales bacterium
GGAGCTTGAAGCGTGGCTGGTCGCCGACTGCGGAGCGACCCCCTGGGCCGCCGCTCAGGCAATCGACTACGTCCGCGTGCAGCGGCAAGCGTTGGGCCTGGTGCCCACCGGGCGGCAGATCGTGTTCGAACGGTTTTTTGACGAATCGGGCGGGATGCAGCTGGTCGTCCACGCTCCGCTGGGTGCGCGGATCAACCGAGCCTGGGGCCTGACCTTGCGCAAGCGTTTCTGCCGCTCGTTCGACTTCGAGCTGCAGGCGGCGGCGACCGACAATGCGATTCTGCTGTCGATCGGGCCGCAGCACAGTTTCCCTGTCGAACAGCTGTTTACGATGATCGGCACCCACAACGCTCGCTCCTTGCTGGAACAGGCCTTGCTGGCTTCACCCATCTTTCAGACCCGTTGGCGTTGGAATGCAACCCGGGCGTTGGCGGTATTGCGGATGCAGGGGGGCAAGAAAGTGCCGCCGCACCTGCAGCGTTTCCGCTCAGATGATTTGCTGTCGATGGTCTTTCCGCAGTCGACCGGTTGCCTGGAAAACCACCACGGCGATGTCGTCATTCCCGATCATCCCCTGGTGCGGCAAACGGTCAACGACGGTTTGCAAGAGGCGATGGACCTGACGGGCTGGCTGGAGACCCTGACACATATTGAAACGGGCGATGTCGCCTTGGTTCCCCGCGATACCCGCGAACCGTCTCCGTTTTGCCATGAGATCCTGAATGCAAATCCGTATGCGTTTCTGGACGACGCGCCGCTGGAAGAACGGCGGACGCGCGCCGTGGCGACACGCCGCGGCCTCCCGCCGGAAGAACTCAACGACCTGGCTCGCCTGGATGAAAAAGCCATCGCACAGGTTAGCGAGGAAGCCTGGCCGCTGGTCCGTGACGCAGACGAGTTGCACGATGCGCTGTTGAGCCTCGTGGCGGCCACCGAGTCCGAAATGGCCGAATGGTCGCACTGGCTGGAACAGCTGGCAGCAGCGGGGCGGGCCACACGGATCTGGCGGACCAGCGGGGATCCGCTGTGGATTGCCGCCGAGCACCTGCCGCTGGTGGCGGCCTTGTATCCGGGTGCCAAGGCCGACCCGGCGGTCCGCTTGCCCGCAGAACTGCAGCGCGACTGGCAGCGGTCGGACGCCGTCGTCGCCTTGCTGCGCGGGCGGATGCAACACATGGGACCCGTCACGTCCGAGACGTTGGCAGGCCCGTTCGACATCGAAGCGACGCTGGTCGAAGCCGGCTTGGAGGCCTTGGAAGGAGAGGGCGTGGTCCTCCGCGGCAAGTTCTCTGCCTCCGCCAGCCATGCATCCGACCGCCACACGGCCCCCCAGTGGTGTGACCGGCGGCTGCTGGCCCGGATCCACCGTTTGACATTGACAGGGTTACGCCAACGGATCCAGCCGGTCGAGCCGGAAGAGTATTTGCGGTTTCTGGTCCGCTATCACCGGCTGGACAGTGACCAGCGTTGGGGCGGGCTGAACGGCACGCGCGAAGTCGTCGCCCGCTTGCAGGGTTTCGAAGCCCCGGCCGGTGCCTGGGAGTCGCAGCTGATCGCGGCTCGCGTCCACGAGTATGACGCGCAGTGCCTGGACCATCTGTTCATGTCGGGCGAACTGGTATGGGGACGGTTAAAGCCACCGCGGCGCGACCAGCTGGGGGGGCCCAGCATGGCGACCTTGACGCGGACCGTGCCGATCTCGCTGGCCATGCGCAACGATTTGGCCTGGTTGTTACCGCCACAACGGCCCGCACAGGCTCCTTGTCGCAGCAATGCCGCGGCGCTCTTGCAGGTTTTGACCGAACGCGGCGCCCTGTTTTTTGCTCAACTACAGGCCGATACGGAATTGCTGCCCGGGCACGTGGAGGAGGGATTGCGCGAGCTGGCGACGTTGGGACTGGTGACCTCAGACAGTTTTGCCGCGGTGCGGGCAATTGTCGATCGACTACGGGGCAGGGGGGAGCGGCGGAAGCGGGGGGCCGGCAAACGAGGCCCCACCGCGCGGGCGGCGGCCGGGCGGTGGTCCCTGTTTCCCGGACCACTGGCCAACGTGACGCATGACGACCATCTGGTCGGCTGGTGCCAGTTGCTGTTGAACCGCTACGGCGTCCTCTTCCGTGAATTGCTGACCCGCGAATCGGCCGCACCCCCCTGGCACGAACTGGTCCCCGTCCTCCGCCGGCTGGAGTGGCGTGGCGAACTGCGGGGGGGGCGTTTTGTGGCGGGGGTCGCCGGGGAGCAGTTCGCCAGCGAGCCCACGATTCAGATCCTCCGCGCCGTCCGCGAGGAACCCCCCCACGACCCCCGCCGACAGCGATGGGTCGCCATCTCGGCCGCCGACCCGCTGAACCTCGTGGGCATCGTCACCCCCGGACAGCGGATTCCTGCCCGGCATCAGGGGGCCCTCATTCTGCAGAACGGGCGCTGTGTGGGCGTCAAACAGGCCGGCGGAGTGACCTGCGAACCGTCGCTGGCGGTGGGACAGCGGGCCGAGATGGAGCATGCGTTGCGGCGGTGTTGAGCGGGCGGTGCGACGAAGAAGAGTATGAAACGCTTGGAATGCCTGATAGCCGCGTCCCTGATGTTGCTTGGCTGTCGAGCCGCTGATGATCCTGCGGCGGTCGCCGAACTGGCCGCGTTGGGGGCGGTACTGGAAAAGGACGCGCAGGGATGCGTTACCAAGGTGACCTGCAACGCGGCGGACTTTGAAAAAGCCGATACGCTGAACAGGGTCCTGGCACGGCTGGAAAAATTGCCGTCGCTCAACACGCTGATCCTCAAAGGCGCCCCTTTGAATGAGGCAGGGTGCCAGAATCTGGCTCATTTGACCGGGCTGACCGAACTGGATGTAAGCGACTCGTCCCTTCCCCCGGAGGGCCTACTGTATCTCTCGCGATTGCGGCACCTTCAGCGTCTCGATCTGACGCGTACGTCAGCCGATGATTTTGGGATTGAGCACCTGCTGGCAATCGATGGACTTAAGGTACTGAAAGTCACTGCCACCAGGATCACCGACGAAAGTCTGCGGCATATTGGGCAGATGCGCCAACTGGAGGAGCTGTTCTTGAGCCACACGCGGATTACCGACAAAGGCCTGGGTCAGCTCGACAACCTGGCAAATCTGAAGAGAATTTCCATTTTCAAGACAGACGTATCGCCCGCCGCGGTAATCATGCTGAGGCGCATTCTGCCGAATGCCGAAATCATCCGAAATTGAACCGATGGGGTTTCGCAAACTGCCGCCGGTCAAATCTCGAAATCGAAACCTTCCCGCGTCAGTTTTTTGTAGCTTTTCTTGTCAAAGCGGTAGAGCCGAGCGGCGCGGTGGGGGACTTCCCTTTCCGTTTCGTCCAATTCGACGAGCACGCCCATGCTAAGGATTTTCTTGCGAAAGTTGCGTTTATCTAGCGGTCGGTTCAGGATGGTTTCGTACATTTTCTGCAGGTCGCGCAGCGGAAATTTGTGCGGCAGCAGCTCGAAACCGATCGGCTGGTAGCGCACTTTGCCGCGCAGCCGCTGTCGAGCGGTTTCCACGATCTGGGCGTGATCAAAGGCCAGGTCGGGCAACTGGTTGATGGAGAACCAGGCCGTGTCACGAGCATCGGTGGCTGCCCGTACGCGGTGATCGGACAGTTTGACCAGCGCGTAGTAAGCGACGGTAATCACCCGCTGGCGGGGATCCCGGTCCGGCTGGCCGAACGTATACAGCTGTTCGAGGAAGACGCGGTCCAGGCCGGTTTCTTCTCGCAGTTCCCGCCGCGCCGCCTCCTCCAGCGTTTCGTCGATTTCGACAAACCCGCCCGGCAGCGCCCACTGGTCGGCAAAGGGGGGTCGATCGCGCTGAATCAAAAGGGCCTTCAGGTCGTCTTCGTCCAAACCGAACACGACGCAGTCGACGGTCACAGCGGGGCGGGGATATGCGTAGCTGTACGCCATCGCCTACCGCCCTTCCAATTCCGCTCGCAATTGCCCCAATTCCCTCTGGAAGCCACCCGACAGGATCGGGAAGCGACACCAGGTCTTGGGATCCAGGTTCTGGTCGTCCAGGTGAAACGACGGAGCGTATCGCTCGCGCTTCCACTGGTTGCGAGTCCAGAGCCGAAAGAAACGTTCCACCCATTGGCCCATCTGCTGTGCGTCGTACTGGGGGTATTGGGCCTCCATCAGGTAGAAGACCTCCAGCGGCAGGTACTTGTTGCCAATCGCCGCACGTTCGATGGCGTCCAATACCTCATACGGCATCAGATCCTCTTCGTCGGTCTGTCCGGCCTGCGGCGGCCTTAATTCGGCGGTCGGCTGCTGCCGGTTGACCAGCGCCAGTTCCGGCAGAGGACCGACGCCCTCCGGCCCCTGGCGTTCCATCCAGCACAGCCACTGTCGCAAGTATGCCTTGTCGATCCCGGCAATGGGGGCCAGGCCTCCGCTGGTATCCCCGTCCATGGTCGCGTAGCCCACCGCCGCCTCCGAGCGGTTGCTGGTCGACAGCAGCAACGCGCCCTGAACGTTGGCCACCATCCAGACGCCCGGTGCGCGGGCCCGCGCCTGGATGTTCTGGAGCGCCAGGTCATCGGTCTCCCAGTCCAGCTGGCGGTTTAGGCCAGCGGCCACCATGTCGACGTAACGATTGACGATCTCGTCGACGTCAAATTCCAGAAAGTTTGCCCCCAGGGCAACGGCCAACTCCGCGGCCGCGGTCCGTGTCGTGTCGCTGCTGTTGCGCGTCGCCTGGTAGACACAGGTCAGCAGCCGATGAACCCAGGCCTGATCGTCCGCGTCCGCCGGCGGCCGGGAGATATGGGCCAGTTTGTGCCGCAAACCGTCGTGGCCGAGTTCTGCCCGGGCGAAACGGACGGCCAGGGCGACCAGGGCCGCCACACTGGAGGAATCCGCACCGCCGCTCAGGGAGACCACGAACCCCTCCGACCGGCTCTTCCGCAGGTAGTCCAGCAAGCCGAGGGCCACGGCCCGCGCAAATTCTTCTTCCTTGACCGCTGCCCCGGACTCCCAGGCGGGTAACGCCGCGGAATGAGCGGCCGGTTTTAAAGTCGGAAATTCGAACTCGCTGGCAATCGCAGTTGCCCCAGCTTCTGTCACATCCGGCTGAAAGCTGCTGATCCGAGCGCGCTGCTGGCGGGTGGCGTCGATATCGACGAGCGCCGAGGTCAGCTGAAAATCGGCGAACGAGAACCGCCGGCCCTCGGCGACCATGCGGCCGCCGCTGGCAATCAACGCGCCGCCATCGTAGATCGCTCGACCCGCCTCATTCCCCAATAGATTCGCGTAGACATAGGTCACGCCAAATGCGCGGGAGCCTTCCAGCACGAATCGCCGGCGAATTTCCTGCTTGCCGAACGCAAAGTGGCTGGCGCTGGGGTTCAGGATGATGTCCGCGCCCCCCGCCGCCAGATCGCCACCCGGCCGATCGGCCACCCAGGCGTCCTCGCAGATCTCGAAACCAATCACGACACCGCCGCAGTCGAATATGAGATCACCAATCGGGTAGGTGTCGCCATGGACTTCCACTTCAGCACGCACGTCGGCTGGCCAGGGCTTGAACCAGCGGGGTTCGTAGTGAATCCCCTCACCCGCCAGGTTCTGCTTGGCGGCGAACCCCAGGATGCGGCCGCCCGCGATCAGGCAGGCCGTATTGAACAAGCCGCCGCCGTACAGGAGGGGCAAACCCAGCGACACGACCATCCCTGCGGTTTGCGGCACGATCTCCAGGAGAACCTGTTGAGCGATCCGCTGGATACCTGTCGACTGGAACGCGTCCTCGCAGCCGTAACCGGTGATGCACAATTCGGGCAGGCACAACACGCGAACCTCCTGCCCGCGGGCTTGCTCAATCACATCCAGGATACGGGCCCGGTTGCCGTCCCAATCCAGCGGGGTCTGATTCACGGCGGCGGCGGCAACTTTGATCAAAAACATAAATTTTTCCCCTTTCGTCTTAGTGTGATTGTCACACTAACAAGTCCCAAGGTCAACGGACGACCGCTTTGGCAACACCCCCCGTCCGCCCGGTCGGTTTGACCAGACCGCCCGCGGCCAGATTGACGTTGTGTCGTCTGGGGGACCCCGTCTAGTCTTTTGGTTCCACGGTCGGCTGCCACGTGGCCCGCGGCGAAAGGCCTCAGCGGGCACAGGGGCGTGGCCCAGGTGGCGAGCGGGCCGCTGCAGCGGGATTTGGCAAAGCGGACCCGTCCTTGGTCAGGCAGAAAATTGGCCTCTGCCGCTGGAGCGAAGATCGCCCAGACTTTGGGACTAGCCTTTACGACAAACCTTGACGGCATCGGAATTACCGAAACTCCTGGCGCTCTTTTCCCACTTGAAAATCGAACCTTCACAAACGCTCGTAAAAGCTCGTGACCCTGTGGAACCACCAAAAGATCTGACGATCCGCAACGGTCAGCAGGCTGTCGGAAAAGACTGCCGAACCTTCAAGGGTCGGCGGCGGACAAATGCTGGCGGACAAATGCTGGCGGACAAATGCTGGCGGACAAATGTCGACCGGCCGAACAGGCAGGAACGCGGGCACCTGCCGGGTGGGAGGATTAAAAAAACACGTAACGCGTTAGCTGATTGCAGCGGCTGCCAGGAATTTTTCGTTGGCATTTTGAACAGGAGGCTGCCGAGGCGATTTTCGGTAGGCCGGGATCGCCTCTGCCAAACCCATAAAAATCATCAATCTTCACTCTTCACTCTTCACTCTTCACTCTTCAATCGACTCAGAGGGTCCCTGAGGCAAGACAAGGTCAGCAGCCCGCTGGACACAACCGATCTTTAAAGCCAAGCCACAGTTCTCGGCATATTTCTTCGTATTCTTGGAACATGAAATAACCAAGCAAACAGCGCATGGTCATAATCTCCGTTGACTCTGTTTGCTCCTGTTCACAATCTGGGGGTTTGGGTACGGCCAAAGGCCGCGCTGGGATCTCGTGTTCAAAATCTTCTTCTGGTACCCAAACGACTGCTGCCATTGGCTAAGGTGTCACAAAAACACCAGGAAAGAATCAATATCAGGAAGGAATCCAGCAGATGTCAAATTGGCGAGCGTTGCTGTGGGATCAGGGATTGATCGTGTTGGTGGCTGGCATCGTGTTGTTCACCAACCTGGGGGGTCCCCGGCTATGGGACCGGGACGAGCCGCGGAATGCGGGCTGTGCCAAGGAAATGCAGGCCCGCGGCGACTGGGTGGTACCGGTCTTCAACAACGAATTGCGGGATGCCAAACCGGTATTGCTGTACTGGTTCATCATGTCCGCTTACTGGATGTTTGGTATGGGCGAATTTGCCGCTCGTTTCTGGTCCGTCATCTTTGCCATCGGAACGGTCTTGGCGACCTATCACCTGGGCCGGCGGTTGTGGAATCCATCGATCGCGTTGTGGTCCGCCTTGATCCTGACTACGACGTTAATGT
>WVZU01000365.1:10219-19339 GCA_011772275.1 Planctomycetales bacterium
TGTGCTGGGGACATTCCGCCCCAAGTCGGCAAGCGATGGCCGCACCGTTGCGGTGCTCCGCGTGCCGGGCCGGTATTTTCCTTCCGGATTTGTCTACCTCGTGGGGATGTACGGGCTGATGGGCGTGGGCATCCTGGCCAAGGGCCCCGTGGCATTCCTGCTCCCGACGGCGGTGATCGGGATGTTCCTGTTGATCGTCCGCTTGCCGGACCAGGGCCCCACACCCGCACCGACCGGCACGCTGCGTGATCGGCTGATTCTTCGCGGGCGGCTGCTCCTGCGCCCCTTCGCCCCCGCTCACTTTGCCAGGACCTGCTGGTCGATGCACCTGCTGACCGGCACGGCAGTGGTCCTGGCCGTGTCCCTGCCGTGGTTTGTGCAGGTCGGCATGCGGACCCACGGGGCGTGGCTGCAGGGTTTTTTCCTGGAGGAAAACATCGGACGAGCTCTGCGGCCGATGGAGAACCACGGGGGTCCGCCTTTTTACTACATCCTGGCGGTGGCCATCGGTTTTCTGCCCTGGTCGATTCTATTGGTGCCGGCTTTGATCGGGGCCGTGACACGTATCCGCCGCCAGGAGGGTTCGTCTTTGGCGTACCTGTTCCTCTTATGCTGGGTGGGCGTGTACATCGGTCTCTTTTCGCTGGCTCGCACCAAGCTGCCCAGTTATGTCACGCCGACTTATCCTGCCTTTGCCTTACTATCGGCGGCCTTTCTGTACCACTGGCAGCGCGGCCGGGCGGTGGCCTCGACGCGCTGGTTACGCGGCGGTTTGAGCGGCTTGATGGTCGTCGGGCCGTTAGGGCTGGCGGCCGTTTATCTTGCCGCGGGACGCTTTCTGCCAGGCGACCAGTGGCTGGGCTTGATCTTCCTGATCATTACGGCCGGTGCTGGTATCTGCCTGGGATTGGTCAATCAGGGCCGCCGTTCCGCCGCCGCCGTGACGCTGGCGGTCACGGCTGGGGTGTTCCACACCGCTCTGTTCGGTTTCGCCAGTTTGCGTGTGGACCGCCACCAGCAGAACCATGTGTTGATCGAGGCGGTCGAGCGGCATGGGGGGGGAGTGCGGCTGGGTGCTTACGGATCGGTCGAGCCTAGTCTGGTGTTTTATGCGGGGCGGCCGATCGTCAAGCTGACACGCAGCTCGCCATCCCCAAACCCGCCGACCCGCTCCGGGGCCTCCCCCACATGGGCACCCGACGGTCGCCCGATGCAGCCGGTGGACATGGCATCTTTTCTGGCCAGCCATCACGACGCTCTGATCGTCACCAACGATCGCTATCATCAACAGATCGTGGCGGATCTGCCCAGCGACATCGGCGTGCTGGCGACCGTACCCTACTTTCTGAAAAAGCGGCAGCTGGTCCTGCTGGGCCGGCCGCCCCGCAACCGATCGGCAATTTCCCGACGGCCGGGCGACCAGCGCCCGTCGCCCCCATACCGTTGAAGCGCCCGCCGGCCTTGGCCCCTCTTTTCTCGCTCGTCGGACCAAAACGGCCCGCCTCGGCAACTGCCGCTCGCCCCACCCACCCTCCGACGCTGGCCGACGGCGGGTCGCCAAACGGCCTCCCGGTTTGCCGTCTGCAGTTGTTCCTTTAAAATTGAAGACTGCTGCGAAATGCTGCGGGGCCCCTTCTCCCGCTTGACGTTACCACTTGACGAGCCTCTACCCCATATCCACGGAAACCGACCATGGGAGAAAAATCGCACGCCGTAGGCATCGACCTGGGCACCACGAATTCGGCGGTTGCCTACATTGACGAATCGGGCCAGCCCAAGACGCTGGTCAACTCGGAAGGAGACCTGGTCACGCCAAGTACGGTCCTGTTTGAGGACAACCTGGTGATTGTGGGCAAGGAGGCTTTGAAGGCCCTGGCCACCGATGCCGAACACGTCGCTCAATGCGCCAAACGCGATCTGGGCTATCGCGCGTTTCACAAAACGCTGCAAGGAAACCAGTTTCCACCCGAGGCGATCCAGGCCTTTGTGTTAAACAAGCTGAAGGAGGACGCCCAGCACCAGATTGGCGACTTTCGCCACGTGGTGATTACGGTACCGGCGTACTTCGACGAGGTACGCCGTAAGGCGACGCAAGATGCGGGCTACATGGCCGGCCTGGAGGTGCTGGATATTATCAACGAACCGACCTCAGCGGCGATCGCCTTCGGCTACCAGAGCGGCATTTTGAAGGGCGACGGACAACCGCACAAGGACCAGAAGATCCTGGTCTACGACCTGGGGGGCGGTACCTTCGATGTCACCATCATGGAAATCAAGGGGACCAACTTCACCGCCCTGGCCACCGACGGCGATTTCCTCCTGGGGGGACACGATTGGGACCAACGACTGCTGGACTACATGGCGGAAGAATTCATTCGCACCCATCAACTCGACCCTCGCGAAGATCCTGCCACGGCCGGCCGCATGTGGCGCGAATGCGAAGACGCGAAGCGAACGCTCTCCGCGCGGGGCAAAGTCATCATGACCTGCGACTTTCAAGGACGCGCCATTCGCTGCGAGATCACCCGCACCCAATTCGAAGAAATGACCTGCGACCTGCTGGACCGGACCGCGTTCACGACGCGGCAGACCCTGCAAGCCTCGGGGCTAAGCTGGGCCGACATCGACCGTGTGCTGCTGGTGGGGGGGTCTACGCGGATGCCGATGGTGATCAACATGTTGACCGAGCTGACCGGCAAGCAACCGGATCGCAGTGTGTCGGCCGACGAAGCGGTCGCGCACGGCGCGGCCTTGCGAGCCAAACAATTGCTGGACGAAGCGGGTGGAGCCCCGGCGGCTTTTCAGATTCGCAATGTGAATTCGCACAGCCTGGGGATTGTTGCCACGGATCGAAAAACTTCGCGCCGCCGCACGGCCGTCGTTATTCCGCGGAATACCGTGTTGCCCGTCTCGGCCAAACGAGCCTTCAAGACTCAACACGACGGACAAAAAACGATCCTCGTCCAGATCGTCGAAGGGGAAAGCGCGTCGCCGGAAAATTGTGCTCAGATCGGCCAATGCGTGGTCCGCAACCTTCCCCTCGATCTGCCCGCACAGACACCCATTAACGTCCGCTTCCACTATCTCGAAAACGGGCGGCTCACCGTGACCGTCAAGGTCGAGGGAACGGATGGGCAGCTGAAACACGAGATCACGCGGGAAAACAGCCTCACCCCCGAACAGCTGGAAAGCTGGCGGCAGTACATATCGGCCGTCGGCAGCGACAACGCCGCAGAAGCCGGAGAACAAAAACAGCACTGGTCGTAACCGGAAGCGAGCGACCCGTGAACCGGAGACCGGCAAAGGGGTGCTCGCCGGTCATCGCGCCAGCACCCAGATCGTTTTTTGGGTAGCTGCGGCTGGCGGCCCCCAGCGATTCCGAGGCCGGCACGATCCACTCGCCAACAGCCCCTTCGCTGGCGGACCGGCTGTAACGGCCAACGCGGCACCGGAAAATGCATCGTCAAGCCGCTCGCCTTTGGCAGGCAACCGATCCCGAAGCGGCCAACTCCATCCATACACGCGCCACCAGCCTGCAGGACCTTCGCCGGCTGTCCGCCGCGATCAGAAAAACTTGGTCGTCCGTCCCCCCGCCGCCCGACTCCCGCCCCCCACGCGACGGCGGCGCCCGGTTGCTGTGCGACCTTGGGCCACCATTCCCAGGGCGGCGCACCCGCTGAGCAACCAACCCGGCAGCGGTTCAGCTGCAGAGTGATAACGTCTGTATTTTCAAGACGTTACACCAACCGCCGCCGGACTCCTCCGGCGTCCTGCTGGGGCGCCAGCTGCCGCCGTTCCGCCTGGCACCCGGCGGGCTGACAGGCTGCTTGTGAAATGATTGGACGCTGGTCACCACGATCGCTTGCATCGGCTGGATGCGTCTTCCACAAACGAGCCGGACACCCTGGGTGACTCTTTTGGTGACTCACTTTCAAAAACAAAATTTGTTTTTCTGTGGTCTGGCAACAGTAAATGCTCCGAGAAATTATTTGGATTTGCCAAGGATTCGTATTGACGAAAGTGGACAGAAGTTGATTCAATACGCGCAGTGGACGGGCTGCTAAGGTGGCCGAGGTGGTATGGCGCTTTGTCAGTCGCCTGATCCTTCAGTTCGTTCCGGACGGTGCTTTCCCAGTTGGGTGCCCGGGGAGAGCGTTTCAGGCCATGTGGGGTACCCAACACCACGGGAGCCAGAAACATGGCTAAAAAGAAGAAGGCCGCTGCGAAGAAGACGGCCAAGCGGTCGACCAAGAAGAAGGCCGCCACCAAAAAGTCGACCAAGAAAAAGGCTGCCAAGAGCAAGGCCAAGAAGTCGACCAAAAAGAAGGCTGCCAAGAAGTCGACCAAGAAGAAGGCCACCAAGAGCAAGGCCAAAAAGTCGACCAAGAAGAAGGCCGCCAAAAAGTCGGCTCGCAAAAAGAGTTCCGGCAAAAAGAAGGCTTAAGTACTCCGGGTCCCGACGGCGGCACCAGCCGTGGGAGGGACTTGTGCATTCGAGGCCGACTTGGCGTGGGCTTTGCCTGACGCCAGTCGGCCCTTTGCGTGCGCGGCTCAAACCGCTCAACAGCCGGGGCAGGGGAAGTGCCAATCCCCGTTCGGCGTTGACCAAAGTTCTTGTGCCTGCTAGGTTTATTGCTTCCTCCAACCGCCCCGCCGCCGCTCGCCCGCAACAACAACCGATGCTTCATGGCCAAGGAATCCGATCCTTCTTTCACCGACGTAAAATTCGGCGATTTAGGCTTGTCTGACACGACGCTGGCCGCTCTGAGTGCCGCGGAATACCTCGAGCCGACGGCGGTCCAGGCCGGTTTGATCCCTCGCGCTCTGGAGAGTGCGGATGTCATCGGCCAGGCCCGCACCGGTACCGGCAAGACCGCGGCTTTTGCCATCCCGATCCTGGAACTGCTTAACCCGGATCGCCGGCATGCCCCCCAGGCGCTGGTCCTGGTGCCGACCCGCGAGCTGGCGGTGCAGGTACGCGACGAGACGGTCAAGCTGTCCAAGGGCCGGCGGACGCGGACCGTGGCGGTTTACGGTGGCAAACCGATCCGCGGTCAGATTGAAAAGCTGCAGCGGGGTGCCGATATTGTCGTAGGCACACCAGGCCGTCTGCTGGATCACATCGGCCGCCGTTCTCTGAAGCTCAAAGACCTCAAAATTGTCGTGCTTGACGAAGCAGATCGCATGCTGGACATCGGCTTCCGGCCAGATATTGAAAAAATTCTGCGACACTGCCCCCGGCAACGGCAGACCTTGCTGTTAAGCGCCACGGTGCCGCCACCGGTCCAGAGGCTGGCGAGGCGTTACATGCACGAACCCGAATCATTAAATTTCTCGCCCAGGGAGATCTCCGGGCACACGATTGAGCAGTTTTATTTCACGGTGGACCACGATCGCAAGTTTGAACTACTGGATAGACTACTTCAGCGGGAAAATCCCAAACAGGCGATTGTATTTTGCCGGACGAAGCGCGGCACGGACCGGGTTGCCCTGCGACTGAAGAAGCGGCACTCCGACGTCGGCTGTATTCACGGCGATCTTCCCCAACAGGCGCGGGATCGCGTGATGGCCCAATTTCGGGCCGGTACGGTGCGGATCCTGGTGGCCACCGACGTCGTGGGCCGCGGGATCGACGTGACGGGCATTTCGCATATCATCAACTACGATATACCCCAGTTTTGCGACGATTACGTGCATCGCGTGGGACGCACGGGTCGGATGAGCAAATTGGGGGTTGCCGAAGGGGTCGCTTTTACCTTTGTGACCCCGGAAGAAGGCAGTGAATTGACGCGGATTGAAATGCGTATCGACAAGCTGCTGGGTCGTGACGAAATCGAAGGCTTCGCCACTCAGGCGCAAACGGCTGCCGCGGCAGCGGAAGCCTCTGCCACCGGTGGCGCCGAGCCGGAAAAGCCGCCCGGGGAGAAGAAACCGCCGCCGCCTGGAAAGCGGCCGCCTCGCCGCATTCGCCGAGCGTTGTAAGTTCTCGCTGTAACTTGGGACGCTTACCGGGTACGCAAGCACCCCGGCTGATTTGTTTTCGAACGGCAAGCTTCTATGCCGGCAGGCCTCAGTCACAGCCGCATCATCCGGGTTGCCAAACCGAAATCCCGCCGTGCCGGGAAAGTGCCAGGCCAGATTTCCGAAGGGGCATTTCAGGAATGATGAGCCGCGCGCGACGGCCAGCGTGGCTGACCGGTGCTCAACAGTACGCTGGTCCAGCGATCCCCCTCTACCTGCAGACATTTGGTCTGCGTCGTGGCGGCCTCGATGGGGACGTGAATGAACTTGTTGTGTCGCAGTCCGATCATGGCATTGGTTTTGCCTGCCATGCCGGCATGCACGGCGTGGCGGGCCAGCTGGTCACACAACAGCCGATCCGCACAATTCGCCGGGACACTACGAATCATGTAGCTGGGGTCGATGTACTTGAGGCGGATCGCCATTTCGCGTTCCGCGAAATAATCGAGGATTTTATCCCGCAGAAAGACCCCGATATCGTGATGCTTGACGTTCCCCGAGGCATCACACCCCTGTTGCTGGCCCGGAATCAAATGCTGACCTGCCCCCTCGGCGACAACCACGACGGCATGCTGCCGCTCGACAATCAACCGTTGCAGCGTCGCCAGAAATCCGTCGTTTCCCTGCAGGGGAAACTGCACCTCCGGTACCAGCACCAGGTCGGCCTCCTGGCTGGCCAAAGCGGCTCCGGCCGCGATAAAGCCGGCATGCCGCCCCATCAGCTTGACCAGCGCAACCCCGTGAATCGCCGCTCGCGCCTCCACATGGGCGCCGCGGAGGACCTGTTGCGCCTCCTCCAAAGCGGTCAGGTAGCCGAATGTCCGGTCAACATAAGCGATATCGTTGTCGATCGTCTTGGGGATACCGATTACGGAAATGGGCATATCACGACCAGCGATCTCGGCGAAAATGGAATGGGCGCCCCGTTGCGTCCCATCGCCACCGACGCACAACAAGATGTCGATACCTTGCTGCTGAAGAAAGTCGACGATGATCGTCGCATCCTGCGGACCGCGGGAGGTACCCAATACCGTGCCGCCCAGCTTGTGAATCTCTTCGACCAGCTGCGAGCTGATCTCGACCGGCCGCAGGTCCGAGACCGGATTCAGTCCCAGAAAACCGTGCCGGATTCCCAGCACGGACTTTACGCCGTAATTTTGGGTCGCCTCGAGGTAAATCGAGCGGATGACGTTATTGATTCCGGGACAGAGGCCGCCGCAGGTAACGATGGCGATCGACGTCTGGGATGGCTGGAAAAACAACCGCTGTCGCGGACCGGCCTTTTCAAAACTCAGCGGCTCAGCCGGTGGGCTGTGACCAGCGCGGGCCTCGATGTCGAAGTCGACCCGCAAGTCGTCCCGCACGAAGTCCCCCAAACCATCCCGCTCGATGGTGGACAGCTTCAGCGGTGATTCAAAGCGGCAATTGCCTAAGGTTGTGATTTGCAGATCGGTCGGCGCCAGCATGGGATCACCTGGTTCCTGCCGGGTTGCAAAACGGTGATCTTGCCGTTTCGGCGAACCCGGCAACGGTGGTTCATGGATTTTGATTTAGAAAATGGGAACACTATGGTGCGAAGTTTTCAGAAAATTTGAGGGCAAGTCGATCCAGGTCACAGGATCCACGCAGCTAATGGCTCTTTGCTCACACGGCCACTTCATCATGGACAACTTTGCACGACGGCAGGGAGCTCAGAAAAATCCGACCGTACGATTTGGTCTGCAGGCGGGGGTCGAGGATGACGACGATCCCCTGGTCACGCCGCGAACGGATCAAGCGACCGAAACCCTGTTTCAGTTTCAGGACCGCTTCGGGCAGCTGGTAATCGCGGAAAGGGTTACCCCCGGCCGCCCGGATGGCTTCCAGCCGCGCTTCGTGCAGCGGTTCGCTGGGCACGCGAAACGGCAGCCGGGTGATAATCACGTTCACCAGGGCGTCGCCCGGCACATCGACACCCTGCCAGAAGCTGTCCGTACCGAATAGCACCGAGCGGGGGTTTTTTTTGAAACGTTCCAGCATCTGGGACCGCGGCAGTCCTTCGGCCTGGTTCCACAGTGCCAGGTTGTGCTGAACAAACCAGTCGGTAAGCTCAGCGGCGACGCGACGCATCAGCTGGTAGCTGGTAAACAACACAAACGCTCGACCGTCCGTCCGCCCCACGTAATGTTTGACCAGGGTGGGCAGCAGTCGTTCGAACTCGTCTTTTTTCTCGCCGGGATCTGGAATGCCAAGTGGCAAGACAAGTTCCGCTTGACTGCGATAGTTGAAGGGGCTGCCCAGTCGCAATTCGTTGGTCTCCGTCAAGCCGGCTCGTGATTTAAAGAATTCAAACGATGCCTCGCCGCCAACGGCCAGCGTGGCGCTGGTCATAATCACAGAGGGGACACGCTGGAACAATTCGGCTTTCAGTACCGGCCCCACATCCAGCGGTGCCGCTTCCAGGCTGATCCGGCGGCTCCCGCGGCGAGTCGTGTGGGACTGGATCCAGTAGACGGATTCGCTGAGCCGTTGCTGGCACCATTGAGCGATCGTGCCGGAGAGTGCCTGTAACCGCTCGGCCGCCGCCATAAAATCTTGTTTCTGCACATCTTTCAACCTCGCACCGGCCTGGCGCACCGCCCTGGCCAGCAGATCCAGCTGGGGGCTCAGCCCGTTGGGCACCGGATCGGCTTCGTCCACGCGGCCATTCGGCCGCGCCTTGCTGCGGAAATAAGCCTGGATGTCGTTAAAAAAATCGTCGGCCGCAAATCGGCAGCGGTTCACCTGTTTCTGTTCGTCCTCCAGCTGGAAGTGGACCAGCAGTCCCTTGTTCGTGCGCTCGTTGTAGAGCCGGTTCAGGACGAATTCCACCTGTCCCGAGGTAATGCTCAACCCCAGGTGGTCGCCAGCGACCGCTTCCATGGTGTGCGCTTCATCAAAGACGACCACGTCGTAATCGGGCAAGAGATTGGCGCCGCTGCGCCGCAGGGAGAGGTCGGTGAAGAACAGTGCGTGATTGACGATGAGAATCTGAGCATGCTGGGCGCGACGTCGGGCTTTGTAGTAGAAGCAAGCACCGTGTTGCGGGCATTTGCGACCCATGCAATTGCTGTTATCGCT
>WVZU01000240.1 GCA_011772275.1 Planctomycetales bacterium
AAACACGCCAGACGCGTGGCAAACGGAATGCTCGACGCTTGCGATCGGCCGGCTACATCCCGGCGATTTTGTATGGTCATGGCGAGGCCTGCGTGAGTCTCAGTCTGGAAGCAGGCCAGATTGGGGCGGCGGTTCGTCACGGCAGCCGGATTGTCGAACTGGATGGCGCGCTGCAGGAAAAGGCTTTTATTCGTGATATCCAGTGGGACCCTTTTGGAAACGCCATCCTGCATGTCGATTTGACCCGCGTCGCCGCCGACGAAAAAGTTACGGTCAATGTTGCGCTCGAACTGCGCGGGGTCGCCCCCGGCACGAAGGCAGGCGGCATGATCGAAAACCCGGTCCATGATCTCGAAATTGAGTGTCCGGCCGCGCGCATCCCGGAAAAGCTGCAGCTGAATATCAACAATTTACAACTGGGCGAATCGCTGACCGCGGCCGCTTTGGATTTACCGGAAGGAGCGCGGCTGATGGTCAGCCAGGACACGGTCCTTGTGCAGTGTGTCGAACCGCACGTGGAGGCGGAAGAGGAGGCCGTGCCGGAAGCTGTCGAGCCGGAGTTGATTGGACGCAAGCCGGCCGGAGAGGAAACCGAGTCGGCCGGTTCCTAAGGATCGATCACGTTGGAATGCCTGGCGTCCTGGTGGAGATGGCTCAGCGAAAAAAACAGTCAGCGACCGATGAAATTGATTGTCGGTCTGGGAAATCCGGGCCGCAAATACGAAGACACGCGACACAACATCGGCTGGATGGTGCTGGACGAATTGAAACGACGTTATGGGACCAGCGAGGCGAAGTCAAAGTTTCAGGGTCAGGTAATGGAGGCGGAACTGTCCGGCGTCCGCAGCCTCCTGCTGGCTCCACACACGTTCATGAATCGCAGTGGCAGCAGCGTGGCGGCGGCCAAGAATTTTTATAAAATCGCAGACGAGGACCTGTTGGTCATTTGCGACGACTTTCAGTTGCCGCTGGCCAAGTTGCGGGTTCGCAAATCGGGGAGTGCGGGCGGACAGAATGGTTTGGCGGACGTGATCCGGGCCCTGGGACACCCCCATTTCGCTCGACTCCGCATCGGCATCGGCCGGCCCCCCGACAACTGGGACCCGGCCGACTACGTGCTCAGCCGCTTTGATCAGGCAGAACAGACCGAAATCCAGCAAGCAGTTTGCCAGGCGGCTGATGCCGTCAACCTGTGGGTCAGCGACGGGATCGCCCCATGCATGAATCAGTACAACTGAGCAGCGGGTGGTCCAGCGGTGGAGCCGCGTGGTTTACCTGGAAAAATCGAAAATACGACACCCTTTAGCCAAGGAGCACCTGTTTTGGCAATCAACGTTTACGAAGGTTTGTTCATCCTGGACGCGTCGCGGTACAGCCGGGACGCGGCGGGGACCGCCGGGCGTATCGACAAGCTGCTGAAAAAGCATGGCGGACAGATCCTGGCCAGCCGTTTGTGGGACGAACGGCGGCTGGCCTACCCGATCAACGGACAGCGTAAGGGGGTCTATTGGCTGACCTACTTCCGCCTGGAGGGCCGGCAGCTGGCGGCCGTAACCGAGGAATACCAGCGGGACGACAACATCCTGCGACAACTGTTCCTCAAAGTCGACCCACGCATCGTCGACCAACTGGTCCGTCACGCCACCCAAAGGGAAGCTCGCGAGAAACCGGCCGATACCCCTCCCCAAGAATCGCCAGAAAAATCGACCGAATCCTCGTCCGCTGCCGCCACGCCGGCGTAATCCACATAGTTGCCGATCCGGCCGGATTGTGATATCCTGCTCTACGGTACGCCTGTGCAGTAGACCACGTGCCGCCGGCGCGGGCAGGCAGGCGGCAGGGATTTCGGGCGGGAAAGACAGGGGAGACGACCCAAGGGGTCGGCAGGCTGGACGGGCCGGGCAAAGACCCGCTGGCAGGCCCCCGCTGGGGTGCGATTTACAAAGG
>WVZU01000047.1:0-4442 GCA_011772275.1 Planctomycetales bacterium
CCCCACCGGCTCGTCACTGACAATGTCACTAATCACCGCTCGACCTCCCCGCCGCAACGTGCGAAACACCTCTGCAAACAGCTGCCGGCGGTCGCTTTCGGCGACCAGGTTTAAGACACAATTGGAGATGACCACGTCGACCGATTCGTCGGGGATCATCGGTTGAGCGCGGCGGAGCTGTTCCGTGTGGGCTTCTGTCGCCAGCCAGTCGTTGGCACTGCCGATGGGCTGATCGGCCAGGTGGGCTTCCAGCAGATCCAGGTCCAGGGCCAGGTCCTGGATACGCCCTTTGAAAAATTGGGTATTGTGGTAGCCGATGGCTTCGCCGATCTGCTGCTGGTAACGCCGCGCCAGGGTCAGCATGTCGTCGTTTTTATCCACACCGATCACCCGGCCTGTGGGTCCCACGACTTGAGCGGCGATGTAGCAGATCTTGCCGCCGCCACAGCCCAGGTCCAGGACGGTCTCGCCGGGGCGAAGATGTCGCGACGGGTCACCGCAGCCGTAGTCGCGTTCGATCAGTTCCGCGGGCAGGACCTTCAGGTACCGGTCGTCGTAGTCGACCGGACAGCACAAGGCAGGTTCGGGCCGCTGAGCCGCCTGGCTGTATCTTCCTCGCACGGCCGTCTCGACGTTCAGTGGGGTCCCGGTCGTATCCATGACGCTCATTTCCTCCCTGCCGTCCCCAACCAGCCCCCGCCGCTCTCGGCCGACCAGGGCGTCACCCGAAAATCATAGAAAAAATTATAACCGCAGCTTGCCAGATTTCCTACAATCCATCTGCCTTTGCCAGGGCGGGGCCGTTGCCTCCCGCGGGGTCGGGCCGGAAAATGAACAAAGAGGTTCACGTGGTCCCGCATCGCGGCGCCCGCAGCGGGGTTGCCATCTTGAAAAGCGGAGGTCCGGTCTGTTGATCCAGCGAACATGGCAGGGCGATTCTCCACCGGTTCCCTCCCCTGGGAACCGTCGGGCCCGGCTGCTGGCGGCCGTCGGCTGGCTGTCCTGCCTGCTGATCCTGCCCTGCCTGCCCGGTTGCGGAGGCTGCCGCTTCCTGGAGGATCCCCGCAAAAAGCTGGCGGAACAGAAGGAGAAGGAAAAAGAGCAGGAAAAGCCCAAGCCCAAGCCGAATTTTGAATTCGGCAACCCTCGGGTCCTGCCGCAGGACAAACAGCCCCTCCAGCGGATCAAGCCGGGCCACTGGGTGGGTGTCTGGCAGACGATGCGGGCCAACAATTTTGATTTTCAGGGGCAAACGACGTGGCGGCCGGTGGACAAGTCGGGCCGGCAACTGCCGCTTTACCGCACCGGGTACCGCATGTCGTTCTCCCGCCCGCTGGCCCTGCCGAAACAACAGCAGAAGAGCAAACCGGTGGAAATGGTCCTCTTCGCGCCAGCCACCGGCCGGCGGAGCAGCACCTTCTCGATGAACCTCACCGACCGCGGCGGGCGGCGCCATGCCAGCCGCTCGGAATTTTTCACCCAAATGGAAGCGCACGAATACCTGTTGCTCGTGCTGGCTCGCGAACCGACACGTTACGCCTATCTGAAGGTGCAAAATTCCGTGCAGCCGCCCAGCGCCGGCGACCTCGCCCCCGTGCGGATGGTGTATTACCACGTGCTGTTGCCCCCCATCGACGGCCGCCTGCCACTGCCCAGCAGCATGCTGACGGCGACCAGCATGGCCTACATCCTCTGGGACGACCTGGATCCGAACGCCTTGTCTGCCGACCAGCAGGACACCTTGCTGGACTGGCTGCATTGGGGCGGCCAGCTGCTGATCAGCGGCCCCAATTCGTTAGACACACTGCAGGGGAGTTTTTTGGAGCCCTTCCTCCCGGCGTTCGGTGAAGAATCGATCGAGCTGAGCGAGCCGGATCTGGAATTGTGGAATGAGGAATGGACGGCGCCGTTTTCCGAACTGCGCAACCGGCCGCTGCGAGCCTTGCGGCCCTGGAGTGGCGTCAAGCTGCGATTGTCAGACCGCGGACCGCCGGTGAACACGGCCTTGTCGACTCCCGGCGGCCAGCCGCTGCTTGTCGAACGCCGCGTCGGCCGCGGCCGCATCGTCGTCTCCGCTTTTCGGCTCAGCGAACACGATCTCATCCGCTGGCCGGGCTTCGACGGTTTTCTGAATGGCTGTTTGTTACGCCGACCACCCCGTGCGTTCTCCCTGGGAGACTTCCAGCAACTGCATGTGGAATGGGGGACGACCGCCAACCGGACCCGGCTGAACCGACGCGATCCGCACGCGGTGACCGGCTTGCGGCTGTTCAGCCGCGACACGGGCTATCTCGACGACTCAGGGCCGGCGTCGGTCGAGCCGGCGATGGCCGAACCGCATGACGCGCGGCAGGATGCGGCACCCCAGCCGGGGATCGGTGGCTGGAACGATTNNGGTCGACCCGCAGGACGCGCTGCAGGATGCGGCACCCCAGCCGGGGATCGGCGGCTGGAACGATTTTAGCGCGGTTTCCACCGCGGCGCGGGAGACGCTAATCAAGGGCGCGGGCATCGAAATCCCCAGCGCCTCGTTCGTGCTGGGGGTGCTGGTGGCCTACCTGGCGGTACTGGTGCCTCTCAACTGGACAATCTTCCGGCTGATCGACCGGATCGAGTGGGCCTGGGTCGCCGCACCGCTGATCTCGCTGGCCTGCGCCGGCGTGGTCATCAAACTGGCGGAACTCGACATCGGCTTTGCCCGCTCCAATACCGAGATCGCCGTGATCGAGGCGCAGGCTGGTTACCGCCGAGCCCACGTGACCCGCTTCAACGCGCTCTACACCTCCCTCTCGACCCCCTACACGGTCACCCTGAATGATCCTCACGGACTGGTCCAGCCGTTCGCCATCCGCGAAGATTACCAGCAACCGCTGGGGACCATGCCAACTCCCGTCACGTTACAGCGGGGGGCCGAGGTAGAGCTGAGCGGCTTTCAGGTGCTTTCCAACCGCACGGGCATGATCCACAGCGAGCAGATGCGGGACTTGGGCGGTCCCCTCACGCTGGTTGGCGAAGACTCGCAGGGGGTGCGTGTGACTAACGGCACGGACTTTCAGCTGCAGCCAGCGGCCGTGGTCCGCCGCGACGATGACCTGCAGTGGCAAATCGCCTGGCTGGATCCGCTGGGCGCAGGCGAAACCGCGTCGGGAAACTGGGAACCGGTTTTGCAGGAGACCATGCACAGCCGCTGGGCGATCAGCGACGACCAGCAACCGGCAGGGGTCCAGCTCGATTTGTGGCCGATCGTCCAAACCGCGTTGGAGGATGAAGAATTCAAACCGGGTGAATTCCGCTTGATCGCCCTGGCGCGGGACCAGCCGCTGCCGGGCATGACCATCTCGCCGGCGGCGCCCCAAAAGCGGACGGCCGCCCTCCTGGTCGCTCACCTGCAATACCCCCAGTTCCCGCCCCCCCGACGTGACGTGAACACGGCCGCCCGCTTCCAGCCCAAAACGCTGTCGGTGGACGCTGAGCCACCGGAAGGCGTGGAGGACCTGCAACCCGTGGGGGAAGTGCCATGATCGAACTGATCAATTTCAGCAAAAATTATGGTGACTTTACAGCCGTCCAGGGGCTGAACCTGAAGATCGAGAAGGGCGAGATGTTCGGCTTCATTGGTCCCAACGGGGCGGGGAAGAGCACCACGATTCGCTTTCTGGCCACCCTCTTACGAGCCACCCAGGGGGAAGGAATCGTTAACGGGCACAGCGTCTCGAGCGACCCGCTCAGCGTCCGCCGTAGTGTGGGCTACATGCCGGACAACTTCGGGGTCTACGACGGTATGAAAGTCTGGGAATTTCTCGATTTCTTTGCCGTCGCTTACCAGATCGCCAAGTCGAAACGGAAGCAGGTGATTGGCGATGTCCTGGAATTGCTGGACCTGACCCACAAGCGGGATGATTTTGTCAATGGCCTCTCCCGCGGCATGAAGCAACGCTTGTGCCTGGCCAAAACGCTGGTGCATGATCCGCCGGTCTTGATCCTGGACGAGCCGGCCAGCGGGCTCGACCCCCGCGCTCGCCTGGAGGTCAAAGCCCTCTTGAAAGAACTCCGACAGATGGGAAAAACTATCTTGATCTCCAGCCATATTCTTACCGAACTGGCGGATTGCTGCACGTCGATCGGCATCATCGAGCGCGGCACGCTGCTGCTGCACGGCCCGATCGAGCAGGTATACCGGCAGATTCGCAGTAACCACGTGATCGAAATCAAGTGCCTCAATCCCGCCGACCAGGACCGTGCCCTGACGATCGTCCGCAGCGCGCCGGAAACTCACGACGTGCAGGTCGACGGCGAGAAAATTATCACGGAACTGGCCGGCAGCGATCAGCAAGTCGGGCAGCTGCTGCAGACCCTCATGCGGGAAGGCATCGCCATTCGCTCTTTCGCCGAAAAAGACCCCACCCTAGAAGACGTGTTCATGACCGTCACCAAGGGACTGG
>WVZU01000047.1:4509-10518 GCA_011772275.1 Planctomycetales bacterium
GAAAGGGAAGACGACGTGCTGTGACTTGCCGCGCAGGGGTCATACATAGAGCCTGAAATGGCGGCGTCGGACGCGGCCAGGCAAAGACCTGGCCGTCGCACGGCAGATGGCTGTTGAAACATGCGGATTCGTCCCAATCCTGTTGGATGGATGAGCGGTCTGGCGGCAACCGCGCAGTGGTGATCGGAAAAAGCCCGGAAGGCCAGCCCCAAGAACCGCGCTTCCAGAAAAAAACCAGCCGCCAGCGTGGCCACAGGCCATGCGCCGCCCCCAGGTGCGGGATGCCTCTGAAAACTCGAGTCGCCAAGCGAGACGGGAGGCGCTTTTACGCTAGGGGGACTCGACCTGTCGTTCCCACTGGCGGCGGACTTCACCCAATCCTTGCACGCACGTTTCAAAATCGTGGCTCAACCGCCGCAGCACATCGCTTTGGGCACCGCCATCGCCAGCCGGAATCGTGCTGGCGATGTAATAGGCACGTTTGCCCTGCGCGCAGTAGTCCAAGAGAAAATCGCGCCGATGGGGGGCTTGCAGCTTGGGCAAGGCCTCCGGATAGAGGCCGGTCCAAAAGAGGGTGTAATCGCCGACGTGCCGATGGACCTCGCGGCGGGCCTCGCCGATGCGCTCTTCCGCCTCGATCAACATGCAGGCCACTTCTTCCAAACGGCGGCCGGCCAGATCGCGGATACGATAGACAACGTCCGCTCGGACAAAACGAGCGAGCATTTCGGCGACGTAATCGATCAGCGGAGGATCCGCCACGCCCAGGCGGGAGACAAATGCATGTTCGGTAAGTCCGGCAAAGAAATGTCGCAGTGATTCCTGGGAGCAGGCTCTCATGGTGGAAGCACCCCTTCACCCACAGCGCCGTCCCCGATGCGGCGCCTTCTGCTTCAAGTTTAGTATGCCCTTTTTCCGAACGTCAAGAAAAATGTGTCCCGGCTGAACGGACGTGCTAACAACCCGCCATCCACTAGCAGGTTACGGTCCCTTTGCACCACTTCTTTCATCGGACACCCGCCGCCGCCTGATCCAGGATAACCGCTGGGCGACTGACCCTGTCTTGGCAAAAAAACTGCTGGCACAGCCACCGCGGCGCTGTGCTGCCGCCGGCTGCTTTTACAATGCATCGATCAGCGACTGCACGTAATCGCCGACTTCCTGCAAGACGTCGTGGCGGGGACGAGCGGCGGTGTCGGCGATGCGGCGGACGATGGCACTGCCGACGATCAGGCCGTCGGCCACCGGTGCCAGCTGACGAACGTGCTCGGGGAGACTGATGCCAAAACCGATGCAAATCGGCAGGTCGCTCTGCTCGCGCAGCCAGCCGACATTGTCCAGCAAGGCGGGCGGCAGTTCTTGGCGTTCGCCCGTGATGCCTACGACCGCAACATAATACAGAAAGCCGCTGGACGACTGGATGATCCGCAACGCTCGATCACGCGGCGTCGTGGGCGTGACCAGTTGGATCAAACTCAACTCCGCCGCTCGGCAAAGTTCCGTCAGCGCCAGCGACTCCTCCACCGGGAGATCGGGGACAATCAGTCCTGCGACTCCCGCTGCTTGAGCGTCGGCGACGTACTGAGGCGGGCCGTGCCGGCGGATGATCGCATAACTGACCATTGTCACCACCGGAGCCGCCAGCGTCGGCGTTACCGCGCTCAGCATCCGGAAAATCTCTGCCAACTTCACCTTCTTGGCCAGGGCCCGCGTGTACGAGGCCTGGATCACCGGCCCGTCCGCAATCGGATCACTGTACGGGATCCCCAGCTCGCACAAAGGACTGCCCCGCGCCACCAGTTCGGCCAACACAGCCGCCGTAAACTCCAGATCCGGATCGGCCGCCGTCACAAACGGTATCAGCGCTTTGCGCCCCTCGGCACGTAACTTTCGAAACAAATGGTCAATCGCAGACATAAAGGGCAGTGGTGGGTGGTCGGTGGTCCGTGGTAGTGGTCGGTGGTAGCGCAAGCACCCCGGCTGATGATCGCGAGCACGGAATTGGTGGATTATCCAAAAAACGAGCGAGCACTAATCAGCCGGGGTGCTGGAACTAATCCGCCGGGGTGCTGGCAATTATCCGCCGGGGTGCTGATCGTCTCGCGTCCTTCATCTTGCGTCCTGCGTCCCTCCCCACTCGGCACTCGCCGCTCACCCCTTCTCTCCTCGTAGCCTGGCCACCTCGGCGGCATCCTTGTCGCCGCGGCCTGAGAGGCAAACGACGACCACCTGATCGGCACTGCGCCGGCTGGCAATTTGCATGGCATTGTGTACGGCGTGGCACGTTTCGATGGCGGCGAGGATACCTTCGGTTTTGGCCAGGGTGTCAAACGCCCGCAAGGCATCCGCGTCACCACATTCGGTGTACTGCACACGGCCTGTCTCTTTCCAATAACTGTGCTCGGGGCCGACGCCTGGGTAGTCCAGCCCAGCAGAGATCGAATGCACATCGCTGGTCTGGCCATCTTCGTCTTGCATGACATAGCTGTAGCTACCGTGCAAGATACCTGGTTCTCCGTGGCAAAGCGGCGCGGCGTGGTCCCCGGCGGCGTCCGAACGGCCTCCCGCCTCGACTCCCACCAGTTCGATTTCCGCATGGTCGATGAGGGGATAAAACATTCCGGCCGCGTTGCTGCCTCCGCCCACGCAAGCAACGACCACGTCGGGCAACCGCCCCAATTCTGTTTGGCATTGCTGTAGTGTTTCCCGGCCAATGACCGACTGAAAATCCCTCACGATCATGGGAAAGGGATGGGGTCCAACGACCGAACCGATGATGTAATGCGTGGTGTCGACCGATGCCATCCAATCGCGCATGGCCTCGTTGATGGCATCCCGCAGCGTCCGCGAACCGCTTTCCACCGGCCGGACCTCGGCACCCATCAATTTCATATTGAAGACGTTGGGCGCCTGCCGCCGGACGTCTTCGGCACCCATGTAGACGACGCAAGGCAAGCCAAACCGGGCGCAGGCCGTCGCCGTGGCAACGCCGTGCTGGCCGGCCCCCGTTTCGGCAATCACCCGCGACTTGCCCATCCGGAGGGTCAAAAGGGCCTGGCCTAGTGTATTGTTGATTTTGTGAGCACCTGTGTGATTCAGGTCCTCGCGCTTCAGATAAATCTTCGCTCCCCCACACTGCTGCGTCAGCCGCTCGGCAAAATAAAGCGGCGAGGGGCGGCCCACAAAATCCCGCAAGAGCGTTTGCAGCTGCTGAGCGAACTTGGCATCTGCCTGGGCTTGCTGGTATTGCTCGACAAGCTGGTCGAGCGCCGCGGTCAGCGTTTCGGGCACATATCGCCCGCCGAAATGACCAAAACGACCGGCGGAATCGGGTAACTGAGTCGGTGGCGCCATATTTCAGCCTCACAGTCGACCGGCGTTCCGGGGGCCGGCAGGGGTGCGGCAGCAGACGGTTTTTTGTTGAGCGGGCCAGGATTGGTTCTGAGCATAAGACGAATACGGGGGATTGTCGAGTCCGCGGTCGAGCCGCGAGCCGACCGGGCTGCGTGCGACAACGAATCCGCCGCAGCCGATGGCGTTGTCCCCCGTCTTGCTGTCTGGGTATAATCAAACACTTCAGCCGGTCATCTCGCAATGTGCGGATGGCGGCCGCCGGCGTTCCCAGCCGCAAAACCCCAGCCAGGAGATCTCGTCGTGTCATCGGACAAGTACCTATTTACCAGCGAATCGGTCAGTATGGGCCATCCCGACAAACTGGCTGATCAAATTTCCGACGGAGTGCTGGACGCCTTGCTGGCCCAGGATCCGTTCAGCCGCGTGGCTTGCGAAACGATGGTCACGACCGGAATGGCAACGATCGCCGGCGAAATTACCACCAAGGCGATTGTCGACTACTCGGATGTCGTGCGAAGCGTCATCCGCGATGTGGGCTACACCGACGATTCCTGGGGAATCAACGCCGATACATGCGCGGTCCTGGTGGCGATTGACAAGCAAAGCCCCGACATCGCGATGGGGGTCAACGAGGATGCCAAGTCCGGCAAGGACGTGGGCGCCGGGGACCAGGGGCTGATGTTCGGATTTGCCTGCAACGACACGCCCGAACTGATGCCCATGCCCATTGCGCTGGCTCACCGCATGCTGAAACGCCTCACGGAAGCTCGACAATCCCACGAAGTCGATTGGCTGCGTCCGGACAGCAAGAGCCAGGTGACGATCGAGTACGATGGCGAACAACCGATACGGGTCGACACCGTGGTGATCTCGACACAACATGCACCGACGGTATCCTCCAACGAAATCCATGACTTCGTGGTGCAAAACGTGGTCAAGCCTTCGGTGCCTGAACACTTGCTGAACGGTAACATCAAGTACTGGATCAATCCCACAGGGCGGTTTGTGATTGGCGGTCCCCACGGCGACTGTGGCCTGACAGGCCGCAAGATCATCGTGGACACCTACGGGGGCTGGGGCCGACACGGCGGCGGCGCGTTCAGCGGCAAGGACCCCACCAAGGTCGACCGCAGCGCCGCCTACATGGCCCGGCACGTGGCCAAGAACATCGTCGCCGCCAACCTGGCGGACCGTTGCGAAGTCCAGTTGGCCTACGCGATTGGCGTCTCCGAGCCGGTAAGCGTCCATGTCGATAGCCACGGCACCGGCCGCATCGAGGACGCGCGGATCTGCCGATTGGTGCGAGAACAGTTCGACCTCACGCCTCGCGGAATTATCGAATACCTGGAATTGCGGCGGCCCATCTACCGCTTGACCGCAGCCGGTGGACATTTCGGTCGCAGCGAACCGGAGTTTACCTGGGAGAGCACACACCGGGCGGCCGAACTGGCAGAGGCCGCCGGCACGGCGACGGCGGCCAGCTGAGCGGTGGGGGCATTCCGGGGGGAGGAAAAGGGAGCCTGGTTGGCCAACGGACCAATTGAGGTCGGCGGCTGAAAAAGACGCCCCACCCCAAAGATTCTCCCCCAGCCGCTCAACAAACGGCTCACCCCAAACACCCCACCAAAACATCGGATCGCCATCTTTAACATCCACAGGGACGCTCGGCATGGACGCCCTCTCCAACGCGGGTCTCAGTCAAGCGGCAAGGTTGTGGCCGCGCCACCTGGGAAGGCCTCTGCTGGCCGCCGTCTTGGCCTGTCTGGCCGCCGCCGCCCTGTTGCTGGTCACCCGTCGCCTGGCCGGCGGATTACATCAGCCGCTTACCGTTCCCGCGCTGGCCATCACCGGGCTGCTGCTGGCCACGGTGGGCGCCCTGATTCGCCAGCGGACAAACCAAAATCTGCCGTCGGCCCCCCATCCGCGGCAGCGTCCCCGCGCGGTTCTCCTCTCCGCCATGACCACGCTGGCTATCCTGGCACTGGCGGGGGCCGTGAGCCTGCCCGATACGCCGCGGGCAGGACTGCTGGCTCTGTGGATTCCGATCGTCGTCGGTGAGTGCGGTTGGCTGGTCCATCGACGAAGGCAGACGCGTCCCACCACGCTCGCCAATCGCCCGCAGCCATGCCGGCCACCGGCAGGCGAAGGGAAACTGCCCCAGGCCGCGGGGCAACCCGGACGGGCTGGAGAACCCCTCCCCAAGGACATCTCACAACATATTCAGCGCACCAAGACGAAGGACCAGCGGGACTCCTGTTGCGGTTGGGTCCGAGCCGACTTCCAGCCCCGGCAGCGCACCGAAACAATCCACCTGGCATTCTGCCCACCCTTCCTCGCCACACCATCGCTGGCTGTCCAGCAACTGGAAGGTCCGGATCTGCAGGTCAAAACGGCCCAAGTCCTCCCATATGGGGCTCGGCTGGAATTGCGGTTGAACCGTGCCTGCGACGAACCGGTCCAGACCACGATCGGCTTCACCGCCGTGGAAGGGCAGTCTGCAGCGACAGAGTGATCCAGCAGGGGCGGGATGGCGCAAGGGTGTCACCGTCCCGAGCTGGGATGCTGTTGTGGCGTGATCCGGTCGTGCCGGGAAGGAATCGTCAAGCGTTCTGGGAGTGGAGCGATCCGGGGTGTCACGATATAATTGTGCACTGC
>WVZU01000047.1:10530-15401 GCA_011772275.1 Planctomycetales bacterium
GTTGCTGTGTTACTTGACCCTGGTCTACGTGCGCGGGTGGTAGAATCGAGCAGATAATTTGTTGGCGGCTGCAGTGAAAGAAGACTTACAAGCCATCTTGAAACCACACGGGCAGCAGCATTTGCTGGCCTTCTGGGAGTCGTTGAGCGAGGAAGAGCGCGTCCAGCTGGGCAACCAGATTGAATCGCTGGACTTGGACCTGATCGGCCAACTGTTCCGGTACCAGGAGAAATCCGATGATCTGGCGGGGCTGGCCATGCGAGCCGGACCCCCTCCGGCGATCCGGCTGGGTCAGACCGATCGTCCCTTTTCGGCGAAGGAGGCGCGGGCCTGTGGCGAGCGGGAGCTGCGGGCCGGTCGGGTTGCGGCGGTCCTGGTCGCCGGTGGCCAAGGTACCCGGCTAGGCTTTCCCCACCCCAAGGGCATGTATCCAATCGGCCCCCTCTCCGGGGCGACCCTGTTTCAGATCTTCTTCGAACACATCCTCGCGGCAGGCGACGCGTATGGGACCCGGATACCCCTCTATGTCATGACCAGTCCCGCCACAGACGTCCCCACGCGACAATTTTTACAGCAAAGCCACTACTACGGCCTGGATCCCCAAGACGTGACCGTCTTCTGCCAGGGCACCATGCCGGCGGTCGATGCCAAAACCGGCCGTTTGCTACTGGCCGAACGGGGTTCGCTGTTCACCAGCCCGGACGGACACGGTGGGATGCTGGCGGCACTGCAGCGCAGCGGCGCCCTGGACGACATGCATCGCCGTGGAATACAGCACCTGTTTTATTTCCAGGTGGACAATCCACTGGCAACGGTTTGCGATGCCGAATTTATCGGCTATCACGTGCTGACGAAAAGCGAATATTCCCTGCAGGTCGTGGCAAAACAGGACCCGCTGCAAAAAGTCGGCAACGTGGTGCAGGTCGACGGGACCAGTCGCGTCATCGAATACAGCGATCTGCCCCTCGAAGCCGCTCGACGAACAAATCCCGACGGTTCGCTGGCCATCTGGGCCGGCAGTATCGCCGTGCACACCTTCGATCTGCAGTTCCTCAGACGGGTCGCGGCGAAAAGCCGCTCCTTGCCATTTCATCGAGCATTCAAGCAGGTAACCCACATCGATGCGGAAGGCCAGTCCGTCCAGCCCAAGCAACCCAACGCCATCAAATTCGAACGTTTCATCTTCGACCTGCTGCCACTGGCCAAGGCGTCGCTGTCCGTGGAAGTCGATCCCCGCCAGGCGTTCGCACCGGTCAAGAATGCCCCNNGCGTCGCTGTCCGTGGAAGTCGATCCCCGCCAGGCGTTCGCACCGGTCAAGAATGCCCCCGGCGCCGCCAGCGACACCCCCGAAATCGCTCAACAAATGATGATCGCCCTGCACCGCCAATGGCTCCGCGACGCAGGCGCCTCGCTGGAAGACGACGTCCAAGTTGAAATCAGCCCCCTGTACGCCATGAACTCCCCACACCTGGCCGCCAAGATGGAACCCGGAACCGTCATTACCCAAGACACCTACTTCCGCTAGCCCCCAACTTTATGCTCCACGCAGTCATCATGGCCGGCGGGGCCGGCACACGCTTCTGGCCGGCCAGTCGAGCGGATCGACCCAAACAGTTGCTCAGCCTGGTCGGATCCGCCAGCATGATCCGAGCCACGGTGGACCGACTGGAGGGTCTGGTTCCCGCCGAACGCACGCTGGTGGTAACCAATCACCGCCTGGTGGACGCCATTGCCCACGAACTACCCGAATTGGCCCCTGGCGCGATCATCGGCGAACCTTGCAAACGGGATACGGCCCCCTGCATCGGCCTGGCGGCGATGCTGCTGAACAAAGAGGACCCGGATGCCACGATGGTCGTCATGCCCGCCGACCACGTGATCCCGGATGCGGACAAGTTTCGGCAAGCGGTCCAGCAGGCGGCGACCTTGGTGGACCAGCACCCCCGGCGGATCGTGACCTTTGGCATCCGGCCCACCTATGCGGCCGAAATTTTCGGTTACATCCAACGCGACCAGCCGGTTCCACAACCCGACGCGGCGGCCCCTACCTACCGGGTCGCACAATTTCGCGAAAAACCCCCCGCAGAGATCGCTCGACACTACCTGCAGTCCGGTAATTTTTACTGGAATTCGGGCATCTTTGTATGGAAAGCGGCCACGATCCTGGACCAGCTGGCGGGGCGCCAACCGGAGATGACGGCACATCTGCAAAAGATCACTGCGGCTCGCGGACAGGCTGACTTCGCCCCAGTCTTTTCCGAGGAATTCGCCGCGATCCAGGGGACCTCGATCGACTACGCGGTGATGGAACATGCCGCCGACGTGGTGGTGATCGAAGCACCCTTCGCGTGGGACGATGTGGGAAGCTGGCAGTCGCTGTCGCGCCTTTTACCGCTGGACCCGCAGGGGAACGTGATCGACGCCAAGCATCTCGGCCAGGAGACCACCGGCTGCGTCATCCGCGCTCAACCCGATCACCTCGTCGTGACCCTGGGGATCTCCGACCTGATTATCGTCCAAACGCCCGACGCGACCCTGGTCGCCAACAAGAATGACGAGGAATCGATTCGGCGGCTGGTCCAAGAGATTGAAGATCGGGGCTGGACTGAGCATCTGTAGGGGAGGCGGACAAGCGGTCGTTGGGGCTGCAGCCTGGCGGCGCTGCGGCCAATCACCGGCTGTCCAAATCCCGCCGCTCGACATCCAATCCCTCCCCACCACCTTCAGCAAATGACGGCGGTTCTGCGGCCTGCCGCTGAAAGAAACAAATCGCCGCCGGTACGCAGCCGATGCGAACAAAGCTGCTGGCCAGGAAGCCCAACCAGCCGGCGATCACGGCAAAAGAAGCCAGTCCCAACAGCCAGTCCGCTCGGCTCAACTGACCGCGGTCGATGACCGCGAAGAGCAGGCGGCCCAGCAAGACCCCGCAAGCCGCACCGGCCAACGTGAATACCAATGTCAATTTCCCTCCTGGCGTGCGATGTTGCAGACGGGGCAGGGGCGCGGGCTGCGGCACCGACGGCACAGCCTCCACCCGGCGCACGGTGGCGCGGGCGCGCAACGACGTACCGATCGCGTTGCCCGCCACATGCGCACCCACCATGACGACCACAAACGTCATCGCCAGCCCCCAAAAGGGCCCCACGTACATCATGGTGGCAAACAGGGCACTGCATCCGGCCACCGCGCACAGCAAGGTCCGCAGGCGAAATTGAAACGCCAGCTGTCGTCGCCCTGAGGGCAGGGACACGTCACCAGATTTGGGATGCGACATCGACGCGGGCCGTGCGATTTCTTGGGGATGCCCCACCCCTTGATTGTCCCAACTGCCAGGGGGATCGACAAGTCGAACCGACGGGCGAACAACCGCTTTCCGCCCGCTGGTGGTGACGCCGCCTGCCGGTCTCGGACCGCCCATGGACAGCATCCCGCCGGCGGCCATCACAACCCATCCGCTCGGCGGCTGGGGAAAACGTCAGGCGAACCCGCCACCCGCAGCCGCCCACCGCCTTGTAAGTCCGCTCAGCGGCGGTCACAATTCCGACTGACGTGTACCGATCGTGTTTTTCAGGAGGCCCCAGGTTCCATGCCCAGTTGCGTGCTCGCTTATTCCGGCGGATTGGACACCTCGGTGATCCTGGGCTGGCTGGTCGACGAAGGCTACGACGTGCATTGCGTCTACGTCGATCTGGGACAGCCGTGTGAAGACCGGCAGCAAATCCTGGACAAGGCCCACGGTCACGGTGCCATTTCGGCTCGAGCGGTCGACGTGCGGGAGGAGCTGTGTCGCGATTTTGCATTTCCCGTGCTGCAGTGGCGAGCGAAATATGAGGGGATTTATCTGCTGGGCACCTCGATCGCTCGGCCACTGATCACCAAGGCATGCCTGCAAGTCGCTCGCCAAGTCGGTGCTCAGGCCTTCGCGCACGGGGCCACCGGCAAGGGGAACGATCAGTGCCGTTTCCAGCTGGCTGCCGACGCGTTGGAACCGGACGTTCAGGTGATCGCCCCCTGGCGGATCCCCCGCTTCCGCCAGCAGTTCCCTGGCCGCCGCGAGATGATCGACTATTGCCAGCAAAAGGGCATTCCGGTCAAAGCCTCGACCGAAAAACCTTACAGCAGCGACGAGAACTGCCTGCACATCAGCTACGAGGCTGGCCGCCTGGAGGATCCGGCAGTCAACGGCCTGGAAATGATCGACTTCGGCATGACCGTTTCCCCGCAAGAGGCGCCGGACAGCGTCGAGCAGGTGAGCGTTCAATTCGCGTGCGGCGTGCCGGTCGCCCTCAATGGCCAGCCCTGTTCGCCGCTGGAAATGGTGACTCAATTAAACGAAATCGCCGGCCGCAACGGCATCGGCCGTATCGACATCGTCGAAAATCGCTTTGTGGGGATGAAGAGCCGCGGGGTTTACGAAGCGCCCGGCATGACCGTACTGTACGATGCCCATCTTGCCATCGAACAACTGACCCTGGATCGCGATCTGGTCCACCTCCGCGACCGGCTCTCTCCGGAAGTTGCGGAAATGGTTTACTATGGATTCTGGTACTGCCCCAAGATGGACGCTCTGATGGCCTTGATTCGCCAGGCGCAGCAGCCGGTCAACGGCGAAGTCCGCCTGAATCTCTACAAGGGCAACGTCATGCTGGACGGCCGTGCCAGCCCCAACAGTTTGTACGACGAAGAGGTGGCCAGCATGGAAAGCGGCGGGGGTTACAACCAGGACGACGCCGAAGGATTCTTGCGGCTACAAGGTCTGCCACTCCGCGTCCAGGCTCACGTGCAACGCCGCGAGTATTAGGTTTCGCCGCAAAAGAAGGGCGGCTCGATTCTGGGGGGGTGATGGGATGCGGGGGTGATGGAGTGATGG
>WVZU01000242.1 GCA_011772275.1 Planctomycetales bacterium
CCGGCTCTGGCCTGGGCATTGGTCAATGCCGTGGCGGTCCTGATCATCGCCTGCCCATGTGCGCTGGGGCTGGCCACGCCCATGTCGATCATGGTTGGCGTGGGTCGGGGAGCGAAGGAAGGTGTCCTGATCAAAGATGCCGAGGTGCTGGAAACCTTGCAGAAGATCGATACGCTGGTGGTGGACAAGACGGGCACGCTCACCGAGGGACGGCCAAAATTAACCGAGTGCATACCGGTAAAGTCCGGTGCGGCCGATGATCTGCTGCGGCTGGCGGCGAGCCTGGAGCAGCAGAGCGAGCATCCTTTGGCTCGGGCCATCTTTCAAGCGGCGAAGGACCGCAAGCTTGAGCTGACCTCTGTCGCGGACTTTGATTCGGTGACCGGTGCTGGTGTTTTGGGATGGGTGGAGGGGATCAAGGTGACGGTCGGCAAACGCCTGCTGCTCGAAGAACATGGCACGAAAAATCTTTCCGCACTGGATGGGCAGGCAGACGGACTGCAGGAGGAGGGTCGGACGGTGATGTTCGTGGCAGTCAATGACGTCTTCTCAGGTCTGCTGGCTGTCTCGGACCCGATCAAGGAATCGACACCCGAAGCAGTGAAGGCACTGCACGATCTGGGTTTGCAGATTAGGATGCTCACCGGCGATAACCAGAAGACCGCCAGGACGGTAGCCGAAAAGCTGGGCATTGACGAATTCGAGGCAGAAGTACGTCCCGAGGACAAGCAACAGCGCATCAAGTCGCTGAAAGCTGACGGACGCAAGGTCGCCATGGCTGGTGACGGAATCAATGACGCGCCCGCGCTGGCAGCAGCGGACGTGGGAATTGCCATGGGAACCGGTACGGACGTGGCGATTGAATCGGCGGGCGTAACGTTGGTCAAAGGCGACCTGCGAGGGATCGTCAAGGCGGTAACGTTGAGCCGGCGGACGATGCGAAATATCCGACAAAACCTCTTCTTCGCTTTCGTCTACAACGCCCTGGGAATTCCTGTTGCCGCAGGTATTCTCTACCCCGTTATTGGTCTGCTGCTGAATCCGATGATTGCCGCCGCTGCCATGAGTCTCAGCAGCATTTCCGTAATCGGAAATGCCTTGCGATTGAGAAAAGTGAAACTGACGTAGCTCGCTGGCAACAAACAAGCTGGGGAACGATTCCCTTCCGCACTTTTGCCACTCTCGCTGGCTTGCAAGAGGACCGCCCCAGCAGTTCGACGTGGATCATTCTTCAGCCTGGCCGCTCAGGCGCTGTGCCAGATGCAATAAACAGAAGCCCGCCATACAGCTCTTCCCTGGCTGCATCGGGAAAGAAACGCTGCACCAATTCCCAGGTGGGCGCGTCGAAGTACCGTGCGGGCTCACAGAGCCCGCCTCCAGACAATGCTGTGGCCGGTCTCTGTGAAGCCGGAGGCTGCTGTAGCCGGAGACTTCTGTAGCCGGCCTCTGTGAGGCCGGAGGCTCCTGTAGCCGGCCTCTTTGAGGCCGGAACGTGGGGGCTCACAGAGCCCGCCTACAGACGGCCGGACCGTGCGGGCTCGCAGAGCCCGCCTCCAGACAGGGACACGGGATCCCGACGGGACAAATCGCCTATCGAGCAGGAGGTAGTTGCTTTGTGCAGTCCCCGATTGAATTTGGTACGGCAAAGCGAATGAAGTCGTATTCTGCGCGAAGATCGCCATCGGCACGCGCCGTCGCACATAGGCCAACTTGAAGCCTGGAGGGCATGTCGGGACGGTCCAATTCCGTCGGCGCATCGACTCCGCTTCCCCATCGCAGCATTTCCCATTCTCGGTTGTCGTCCAGCTTTCGAAAGGCGTAAAACTTCGAACCAATCCGGCATAGACGCAATTCGCCCGAATGCGAACCAGCCATGGTCCAGTAGTTGGACTGGGAATCTGTCGTCGTCTCGGTTTTCGAACCAAGCCCTGTCGCCCCGTCCACGCGTCCAAGTTGAACGGCAATCCAGTTTTCCGAATCATTTTGCGAAGCCGGGTTGCGTGCGATGAGTCCACCCAGATTAAAGTGTTGAGTCGCTGGTTGCGTCGTCGCACTTCGGTTAAGCGACCTGATGCGTGTGGCGACGATAAAATCCCCCATAATTTCCTTGTATACCATCGGTCCGCGTCCGTTACTCAACCAGATATTCCCGGGATAAGGTTCAATCACCAACTTCGAATTGGCAATTTCCAATAACCGAGCCGTGTCTTGACAGTGGGGAGGAATTTTCCAATCGGACAGCGCACGGGGATTGTCAAATTCGTCGCCCATGCTTGCCAACGGACCCGGCGGCAAACTCCCGCCTCCCTCGGTTGCCCCCCCGTCACCCGCTTTATCATCACTTGCATCGTCCCGCTGCGAGGCCCCAGCGGGCTCGTCGCTGCTCAGGTAATAACCCCACGTCGACAAACCGCCGATCACGACGACCGCGGCAACTCCCGCCAGGATCGCTGCGGGTAATCCGCCGGGGATCATCCCCCGCAGACCGGAACGGGGACGGGGAGTCGGCCTGGGTAACGTTTTGATCGTGGGAGCGACTTGAGTGATCGTCTCCCGCGGCTCGGTCAACTGTTTCGCGCCGGAGCGCTTTTCGAGTTTCTTTGGCTTGGGCTTTGAAGTAAGAGTTTCTTCTTTAAACAGAGCCGTTTCGGAAGCATCAGCGGGTGCTGAAGGAATTGCAGCCGCCGCTGCAGCGCCAGCTTTCGCTGTTGGACCGGCGCCCGAAGCGCCGGGTGTGGCCCGCGCCCCGTTCGCGACGCCTTCGGTTTTCAAAAGCTGCGTGAGCGTGTTGGCCATCTCGTTCATGTCTCGGAATCGGTCATCGATATTTTTCGCCATCGCTTTGAGACAGATTTCGTCGACGGCGGGCGGAATCTCCGAACGTAAACTTGACGGGGGCTGCGGCATTTCCGTGGCGATCTTGGATAGCACTTCCAATAAGTCGCCAGTAAACGGAAGCGTGCCGGTCAGCAACTGGTAAAGAATTACGCCCAAGCTGTAGATGTCACAACCAGGTCCCATCTTGTCGACTGTGCCCGATACCTGTTCCGGCGGCATGTACTTGGGAGTTCCCAGGACTTGCCCGGCCCGCGTTAGCTGTTCATCCCCTTTCCCCTCCCGCCGCGCCAAACCAAAGTCCATCACCACCGGTTCGCGACGTTCGTTGATCATGATATTAGCGGGCTTCAGGTCGCGGTGAATTATGCCTCGCTTGTGAGCCTCCTCTAAAGCCAATGCGATCTTGCGCACAAGCAACAACACCGGGCGGATGGGAAGTGGCTTGTCCGGCTTGATCAATTGAGAAAGCGGCTTGCCCTTCACGAACGCCATGGCCATGAACGGCGAACCGTCGACTTCGCCTACTTCATAGATCGGGCAGATGTTTGGATGTTGGATTGCGGCGATCGATTTCGCCTCACGCTGAAACCGGTCCAAAACTTTTTGCCGGTCAGCCCCTGCAAAAAAGGGAACCTTGATCGCCACCCGGCGGTCCAGGTGGGGGTCTTCGCCCAAATAGACAGCCCCCATGCCGCCACGGCCCAACACCTTGAGGATCTTGTAGCGGCCAAACGACTGGGGAATGGCCCCCTTCTCTGCCCCTTGCTGTCCCGCGTGACTGCTGTGCCTAAAGTCCAACGTCGCCACCTCGGCATCGCCCGCCTCCGGCATGTCGCCGCAGGTATCCAGCGAATTTTGCGTGTCGGCATCCCGAGGTTGCTTCACCAACTGGTCCTTGGAAACGTCCCGCACAGTATCAAGGCACTGCGGACAAGTCGACACATGTTGCTCAATCACGCTCCTTTCGTCATCGCCAAGCCGCCCAAGGACAAAATCCCGCAGCTTTTGGCGAGTTGGATGGATGAGCTGTTGAGCGTTCATGGCCTAAATTCCGCCCGTCCGACCCAGCAGTCGTTAACGATGACAGGCCGCACCATGCATAGCCCGTCGTCAAGAACACATATTATAGGGATACAGCACGAGGGATACAGCACTAGGGACAACGGACTATGTGCACTGTAGCCGGCCTCTGTGAGGCCGGAACGTACTGTAGCCGGCCTCTGTGAGGCCGGAACGTGCGGGCTCACAGAGCCCGCCTACAGACGGCCGGAAAAATGCGGGCTCGCAGAGCCCGCCTCCAGACAATGCTGTAGCCGGCCTCTGTGAGGCCGGAACGTGCGGGCTCGCAGAGCCCGCCTACAGACGGCCGGAACGTGCGGGCTCGCAGAGCCCGCCTACAGGCCGGAACGTGCGGGCTCGCAGAGCCCGNNCGAATCCTGCGCCTTACCCGACGCCTGCTGCACCGCGGCTTTCACGTCCCGGATGTCCTCAGCAATCTTGCTCAGCCCTTGCCGGATCTCGCGAATGGCGTAAATCAAAACCAGCGCCACCACGATCGCTCCCAAAAAAAAGCTCATGTTGTCCATCAGGTACCCCTTTCAAAAAAAGTGTGAAACCACAATCACTCCACGGTTTTGGCCAGCGATTCCCCCGCGTCTGGGGGCCCTGCCGCCGCGTAGAGATACAAAATCGCCATGGCGTCAATCGGCCTGTTCGAACGGTTGTCGTACTCGGCGATCAACTCGTACCGCTTGCCGGGGCTGAGCGGGATCCCCTCGCTGCTGCTGATCTGGGACATGNNACCGTCCGCCCGCTCTCCATCTCGACCAGCCGCAGGCTGGTGCCAAACGGATGCAGGTGCCCGGTCACGTAGTGCACGCGGGTGTCGCCGGAAAACTTCAGCTGCTGGGTAACCTCCGTGCGGTACTCGTGCCCGCCCGGCGGCACCATCCAGTGCACCGTGTTCTGTTCGCCAAATTGATGCGTCACCCCTTCAGGCGACGCGTTGGCCACGCAACAGGTCGCCCCCGGATGCACCGGTCCGCCCGCGGGCGGTTGGGGCCGGGACCAGCTGGCCGTCTGCCCCACCTGCGGCTGGCGACACTGCTCGGCACACCGCTCCCCCTCGTGCGCCGGCCGCTTGGTGACCGGCAACGCAGCCGCCGCCTCCGGCGTCGGCACGTGCTGCTGGTAGACGTACAGGGCCTGCCGGAACAAGGGCCGCAAGGCCCTTGTGGCCCCGTCGCCGTACCGCCCGGCAATCCGGGTCCGCAGGCGGACCTGGCGAGCGGGCTGGCCGGGGTTCTGGTTGAGCGTCATGGAATAGTAGTCGACCAGCGTGCTGTTCTTGATCGGCAAACCAAAACCGGCCGGCAGGCGGATCGACATCCGCCCGGGGATCAGCGTAAACAGACGCCAGTCGGCAGGCAGCCTGCTGCCCAAGGACCGCTGGTGGGCTGCCGGCGTGGTGCTGTCGGGGTTGAGCGTCAAATTCGAGTGGCAGAAAAATTCGTTGGAGACCGGCTGGCGGGTAGCGGCGTCGACTACCTGCGTTTCGATTCCGGTCAGCCACAACGTCTCGTCGGCGGGCAGGGTCGGAGCCAGCGGAATCGCCGCGTGATTGCTGCGCGGCCCCCGCATCGACAGGTAAACCTGGTCCAGCCGGTAGGCGGCCGAGAGGATGTCCAGCGAAAACTGGCCCTCCGCGGCGGTCCGCCCCAGGATCTGCTGG
>WVZU01000093.1 GCA_011772275.1 Planctomycetales bacterium
CGTTCGGATCTGCCTCGCTGAACGTCGTTTCGGCAACCAGCTCGTAGCGCTGCGGGTTCGCCCGCACCAATCGCAACTTGCCGTATTCGCTCAAACAGACAAAATGACCGTCAACGTACATCAAGCTGCAGCGTTGCAGGCCGGGGACCGACCACTGGATTTCGCCCGTCTTCCAGGCGATGCACCGTAATTCGGCCGTTTGGGTGTGGCGTCCGCTGGACCCGTACAGGTACCCCTCGACATGGATCGGCGTGTTCCAGTGGGTTTGCATCGCCTTACCGCGCCGCTGGGGATCGTCCCGCCAGACGACCTCCCATCCGCTCTTGCCGACGGCCAGCAACGAGCTTCCCGGCCCGTAGGTTTCCGAAATAAACACTTCGTTGCCGACCACGACGGGGTTACTGGCGTTGACGCTTTCCAGCTTGCGGGACCGCCAGGGGTAGTGAAAGTCGACGCGGCCGTCCGCGGGGTTCAAGACCAGCAGGCCACCGCGGGCGAAGAGAAAGCACCAATCACGCCGGTCGATGGTCGCCAGGACGGGGCTCGCATAGCTGGCCAATTCCTGGCCAGCACGATATCGCACTTGGCCCGTACGTTTGTCGAAGGCGACGATTGCGGTTCCGTTGCTGGTGACTTCGTTCAGCCGGCCAGGCGGGATATTTCTTGCCGCCGGCGGGCTGCCCCCCACCTGCACGATCAGTTGATCGCCCTGGACGACGGGCGTCGAGCCGACTCCAAAGAAGTTTTGGACGACGCCAAACGTGGCCATCGTGTCGACCTTCCAGAGCATTTTGCCGTCCGTCACGCGCAGACAGTGCAGCATCCCCTCGGCACCGTACAAGTAAACACGCTGGTGATCGACCACCGGACAGCAGCGTGGCCCGTTGCTGTATCCGTAGAGATCTTCGTAGTCGGTTTTGTATCTGAATTCCCACAAAAGACGCCCCGTTTCACTCTGCAGGCAGACCAGACGTGCATCGTCTTTGACACGGTCAAAGAGGAATAACCGGCCCCTGCTGACCGACGGCATCGCGTACCCCTCGCCCAGACGCCGTTGCCAGACCAATTTGGGTCCTGTGGTTGGCCAACGGGTGAGGATCCCCCGTTCCGGCGACTTGCTGTCCCCGGTGGGGCCCAGGAAGCCGGGCCAGTCGACACCGTCGGTCCGCGTCCGCAAGTCCTCGACCCCTTCCTCGGCATCTGCGCCGCGCGCCGGCACGGTCAGGAGGATCAGGGCCAGCACGCCAGTCGAGCGGAAATTTTGCATCCAGGGCAATCCAGGTCGGACGTAACAGAGGGTATAATTTCGCTTTTAGTGTAGCGGCTTGCGATCAGAGAACAATGCTTCCCGTTTGGCCACCAGGCTAAGCGATCCGTGCTGGGTGGATCGTTTCCGGTCGTCAAAACTTCGTGAGATGCTGGCTGTACACGGGGTGGGGGAAAACCGAGCGAGGGATGGGCCATGCTGGTTGTCAGCAACACGATTAAAATTCCGCTGCGAGAATTTCACTTTACCTTCGCGCGCAGCGGGGGACCGGGCGGCCAGAATGTCAACAAGGTCAACACCAAGGCCACCCTCCGCTGGTCCGTGGTCACGTCTCCTAGTATTTCGGAGTCGTTGCGCACACGATTCCTGGAAAAGTACGGCCGGCGGGTCAACCAGGAGGGCGATTTGCTGGTGACCAGTCAACGATTCCGGGATCAAGGTCGCAATGTGGCCGATTGTTTGGAAAAACTCCGTGTGATGTTGGCCGCAGTCGCCGCTCCAGGCAAGTTGCGAAAGAAGACCAGGCCGACCCAGGCCGCTCGCCAACGCCGCCTGCAGGAGAAGCAAGCCCAGTCGGAAAAAAAACAACGCCGCCGCTCGGTGCATTGGGAGGACTGAACCAACAAAGCCAGCGGGAAGTAGAAGTCTATGGGGCCAGGCACCTTTCTCGTTGTCCACCTGACCTGGCAGCGGGAAACGTTTCGTGTCGGGGGTGGCCGTCAGGCAGAGCCGGTCAGGGTCGACAGCAGAAGCCTTTCGGCCCCTTGGGAAATCGACAGGCCAGCGTGACGCTTATGCGTCCGCCTGCCCGGCCCGCAGGCTGTCGGCCAGGGTCGTGGTCGCACCATCATCATTGTCCCACAGTTCGTCCAGATTCCTCTCCATCCGCCGCCGGGCCGTGTTCAGGTAATAGCGGCCCAGCCACAATTGCTGTTCGACGTCGTCTTGGGGAAGATGCGCACCGTCGAGGGCTCGTTCGAGGCGACCAAGCACGCAGGCGCTGACATACAGCTCGGTGGCCGTGTCCGCCACACGTTCCAGCTGGTATTGCCGGTCGAGAATGTCCTCGCGGTAGTGACGCAGCAGTCGTTCGACCTGGTGACCAAAAATGCCAATTGTTTTTGCCAGGCGATCGGCATCGGCCGACAGTCGCTGGTCGGCGACCGGAATTTGAGGCGCGTTGATCAGGGCGTTGATTTTGCGTCCCGCAAAATCGGCCAGCTTCCCCAGGTTGCTTAACGGGCTTTGTGCCGCGTCCAGCACGGACTTCAGTTCAAGTCCCACAGCACGCATGCCGGCCAGCCCGATAAAGACTCGTAAAACATCGTTGGCACCTTCACCGATCGTGTTGATGCGGGCATCCCGCATCATGCGTTCGAAGGGTTCGTCCACAAAATAGGCTTTTCCGCCATAAATCTGGATCGTGTCATTGATGATCCGCCACAGCACCTCGGTGGAAAAGACCTTCAACATCGCGGTTTCCACCATGTATTCGCTTTGGCCGGCATCGATCAGTGCGGCCGTTTCATAGGTCGCCGTTTCGATGGCAAACGCACCTGCCGCCATGTAAGCCAGTTTCTTTTTTACCAGCTCAAACGACCTCAGCGTCTGTTGAAACTGTATGCGTCGACTGCTGTGACGGAGCGCATGTTGGACGCAGAACCTGGCCGCTCCACTACAGCTGGCTCCAAAGGTTGTGCGGCCGTAATCCAGCACCGTCAAAGCGATCTTCAAGCCCTTGCCGACTTCGCCCAACACGTTTTCGCGGGGGATAAACATGTCGCGGAACGCCAAACGGCCGGTCGCCGTTCCGCGGACCCCGCATTTTTCCATCCGCGTTTCAGTCACTTCGAACCCCGGCATGTCCGGGGTAACGATGAAGGCCGTGATGCTGGTCTGGTCGCTACCTTCCACGGGTGTACGAGCCATCACGGTGAGGACATCCGCCAGTCCGCCATTGGTGATCCACCGCTTCTGGCCATTGAGCAGGTAGCCCCTGCCGTCGCCTGTGGGCAGAGCCATCGTTTGAACGTTCGCGGCGTCGCTGCCCGCTTCTTCTTCCGTTAGCGCAAAAGCACTCAGCCACTCGCCGCTTGCCAGCCTGGGAAGATAACGCCGCTGCTGCTGTGGGTTGCCGAACAGGACCAGAGCCCGCGGGCCGATGGAATGATGAGCGTTGACGAACAGGGCAGTGCTGCCGCAGTGACCGCCCAGCACCTCGATCAGACGGCAATACTGAACCTGGCTGAGCCCCAGGCCGCCACAAGACGTTGGTAGGCAGGCGCCCAGCACACCCAGCTGGCCCAGACCGCGAACCACCTCGTCCGGAATCACCCCCTCTCGGTCGATCCGCCCGGCATCGATGTGCCGGCTACAGAAATTGGCCAGCTGCGAGATTTGTTGCGCGGTTTGCCGATCCTTACGAAAATCAGGATAAGCCACCAGCTTGTCGTCCAGGTAGCGACCGAAATACAAGCCTTGTGCGAAACCGGTTTGCTGCAAGCGGTCCCCCAATAACTCCTCGGCTGCTTCCAGCTGCTGTTCGCGTGCGGGACTGGTCATGGCGATATATTGGACCTTTCACATGTTTGAAAGCTGGCCGAGCCGTACGACCGCTGGCTGGGCGTGCGGGCAGGCCGCTTAGTATAGATCTTCCCGTCGGCTAGCCCCAATCCGGGATACGGGACGGCGAGCCGCCCGGCGAATCGGGCGCCAGCAAAAAAACCACCCCACGTGCAGCAGAAACCTCTCTGGCACGAGCCGGTTGGGGACATGGGGCGCCGGTCGTCCGTCATTCCAGGCCTTGCTGCCTGGTCTTGTTCGCAACAGGCCGCAAAGTTTTCTCCATCCGGCTGGGGCCCGGGAAACCGCCCGTCTCGCGTCAGCCCGTCCCAACCCGGCATGGAAAACTTACGAGGTTGTAACGGTTATGTCCCTGGCAGCGGTTATAGGCGTCGTTCAGGTTGCTAACGTTTTATGTGAAAGAGACTTGCGGCTTTTTCGGCAAGTTCTAATCCCTGTTTTTCGATGAACCCTTACAGGTGATTCAGTCGGTACGAGAGCATGAAACGTTGTGACCGGCAAGAACAGCACCTGGCGACTCGACGAAGCTTGCTCAACGTACAGCTTTCCGCGAGTTGAAGGCCCTCCTTTCAAGACCCACCCTCAAGAGGACTCAGCCATGCGAGACAGATCTTGCCTTGGGCGCGCGGCTGCTGTTGGCGCGCTGGTGGTCGCTTTGGCGCAATCCCTCGTGACCGCTCAAGATTACTATTATCCCCCTGCCCCGTACTCCCATGGCATACAGGACGAAGTCAGTTCGACCACCTACCGCTCGCGGTTGAACGAACTGGAAGATCGTCTGGCGATGTTGGAGAGCCAAAACTCGGCGGACAAAGAGCAAGAGGCTTGCCAGGAGGTTGAAATCCAGACCGCGCCCAACCACAAGCTCCGCGGCCGCTTGTACTTTGACCAGATCTGGATGAACGATCTGAGAGGACCTGGCGGTGTGGATACGCAGGAGAATCAGACCGGGTTTGATACTATTCGCCTGGGTGTCGCGGGCAACATTTACGAAAACCTCGCCTACAAGGCCGAATTCGAATTCGAGGGGGACGAGGTCGACTACAAGGACATTTACGGCGAACTTGGCAATCTGCCTTGGATGGGGCACTTCAGGATCGGCTATTTCAAGGAACCGGCTGGCCTGGAGCAAATGACCAGTTCGCGTTTTATCAGCTTCATGGAGCGTTCAGCGCCCACCGTGGCGTTCACGCCCTCCCGTAATCTAGGGATCATGTTTCACCATGCCATGGGGGCCCGCGAAAACTGGAAGTGGTACGCCGGTTTGTACCGTGGCCAATCAGAGGATAACGACGAAGACGTTGACGGCGACACCAACGATTGGGCCGGTACCTTTCGCGTGGCCGGTCTGCCGTACTACGACCAAGCCACTCCCGGCCGCTGCCTCCTGCACACCGGTGCCTGGATCAGCCATCGTCGCACCGGCGACGTTGGCGGCACCAGCGGTAGCGGTGACTGGGAAGGCTTCCTGGAACTGGATAGTCGTGATGGCCCCATCAACGTGGACTTGCCGGCTGACACCGAGTTTAACGTGATGGGGCTCGAATTGGGTTACATGCGTGGTCCGTTTTTTATCCAGAACGAACACTTCTTCACGCACGTCAGCAGTGTTCCCGGCGGCCTGGGTTTTGACTGCTACGGTACTTACGTGACCGTGGGGTACTTTTTGACCGGCGAGCACCGTGGGTACAACAAGAGCAACATGGCCTTCGATCGCGTCAAGCCGTTCGAGCCTTTTTTCTGGGTCCGCACAGCCGACGGCACGGCCGCGGGCCTGGGTGCCTGGGAAATTGCCGCTCGCTGGAGCTGGCTGGACCTCAGCGACGCGACCGTGGCAACCCCCGGTACGCAGGAAAACATCACCTGCGGGCTGAACTGGTACCTCAACCCGTACAGCCGCATCGTGTTCAACTATGTGCACTCGGTATCCGACGTCGAGCTGGCTGGCAAGCTGGAGGGCGACCACTTTGCCGTTCGCTTCCAGATCGACTGGTAATCGCAAGGCAGCATTGCCAGAAGGCTCTTTCTGCATGAGCGCATTTCGGCAGCAAGAAAAATGGTCGGTGCACAACGCCCCACAGCCTAAAGAGAATGAATGAATAATGGACTGGTTCCCTAACCCCACGGATGCGGTTCCCCGCGTGGCACCCGATTGGGCCACGAGGAACCGAGAGGAGCACCCCCGATGAAAACGTTTTCCCTCACCTTGGCGATGGCCCTGGCCTTGCTGCTGGGCCTCAGCGCTTCTAAGGGCTGGACGCAGAATTGCGGCGGTGCCGCGGCGGCCGATTGCGGCAGTGCCCGCGGCGGCTGTGACGATGGCGGATGTTGCGACGGCTGCGGCCGCGGTAAGGTTTGCCGCCTGGTCTGCAAAGAAGTCGAAGTCACCGCGGTCTGCTACGGCACCAGGTGCCAGAAGATCTGCGTGCCCGGTTGCGGCAGCAAGTGTGTCAACGCGGACTGCGTCAAGTGCGGGACCTGCTCGTGTGACACAACGGCCGGCCTCTGCAAGATCAAGTACCCCACCGGCAAACCGGGTTGTGCCAGGCAGAAAACGGTCAAGCGGCTGGTCAAGTACGAGACGAAAAAGAAGGTCAAAGTTTGGAGCTGGGAAATTGTCGACGGCTGTGGCTGTGCTTCCTGATTCGATACCCGACCCCTATCAGGCACACAACGCGCTCATTTTCTGTCGCTCCCGACGCACGCTTTCCTCAAGCGTGACGTATGGCCCCAGGGTTCGCCTTGGCGACCCTGCGGGGCGCGTTGATTGTTGATCTGCCGAACCATGCAGTGCGCCAGCACAGCCCGCATGGCTGGCAAGAGTTTGCGGATGGTCGGTCTTTCGCACTGTCCAGCGGCCGCGTGGAGGGCTTCCTTGAGCGGAAGGTCGCGATTTTCTTGGGTGCGGATTTTTTTCCTGACCAATTCCGCAGCGGCTGCGTAGAATCTTTTAACAGCCCATCCAATTTCTGATTGTTCGCGTAAAGGAGTATGCCATGCTGGTGCTGAGCCGGAAGTTGCAGCAGTCCATTCGAATCGGTGATTTGGTGACGGTGACCGTCGTGCGTATCAAGGGCAAGGCCGTCCGGATCGGCATTGAGGCCCCCCATGATGTGAAAATCGTGCGTGGCGAGTTGGCCAGCTACGCGCTGTCGGAGGAGATGCCGGAAGAGCGGCAGGAAGAGCGGCAGGAAGAGCGGCAGGAAGAGCGGCAGGAAGAGAGGCAGGAAGAGCGGGAAGAGGCGAGCGGGGTGGGTTTGGCTTCGCAGGCCGGGAGGTTGCCCGGCCGGTCGGCCAGCGTCACTTGGCCGTCCTGCGAAGCAGACGAGGATCAGGTTCCGCTGGGATTTACCGATTATCCGCAGATCGGCTGGGAGACAAACCCGTTGGGGGCAGGCCGTCCGCGTTGAGGACGCCGGCCCCTGGGCTTGGCTTGCGGCCTGGTGTCGGTGGCTGGGGTTCTTTCTTTGCCCATGTCCAGAGCCTGCTCGCGGCTGGCCGGCAAGCGGATGATCCGGCGACATTCGCTTATTTCAACACGGGGAAGGACGCGGGACTGACGTCTGCCTGGGGCGCCAGGTGTTCCAGGAGGATCCGCCGTACTTCCAGCACCGTGCGGGGATGTCGGTGAGCTGTTTGGTGATCGGCTTCGACCGTGATCTGGGTGGCCACATCGTCGACTTGGGCACTGGCGACATCCACCACGCCATCCGAATCGGCCGCGAAGCGGCCCAGCCATTTTCCTTCCGGCACTTTGGCCACGATATTGTGATAGATGACCCAGGGGGCGCGGCGTGATTGTCTGAGTGCTTTCAAGGCGGGGGAATGGGGTGCCAGGCTATCGACACTGTTCCGCGACAAGGGCAGGCCCCCGTCACGCAACGCGCCCGGCGCCTGTAAATGCAGCTGCTTGGCCAAACCATCGATCACCGGCGGCAGGTCAATGAATTTTCTGCCCAGCCAGCGGGTGGCGGCGTTGGAATACGAGCTGCCGTGATGCGGCGTGGCGATGGTGATCACCCGGCGCACCGAGGGGTTGGGGTGAAAAAAGTACGTTTGCTGCAGCGATCGCGTAGTCCGTTCGTCGGTCTCCAGCTGGTGCAACGGCTGGTGGGCAACCTGTTCCCAGAATAAGTTGCCACTGTCGACCGTTTGCAGTCTGGAAATCAGCCCTCCCATGCTGTGCCCGATCAGCACCAGGCGATCCAACGAGGGCTGGCGGCGTGCCGGGTCCAGCAGTCCGCGAAGCTCGGCCAGTTCATCACGCAGCTCAGCGGCGCTGAATACGAAAGGCTGGCCCGTGGGATAAAAGTAGAACCAGAACTGGTAGTTCTCGCGGATGGCGGGAATACTCCGCAGGTCGTTGAACATCCGCACCCACGTAATCGGCGTGGACCAGATCCCGTGGACCAGTACCACCGGGATCTTGTCCGGCTGATAGGGCTCCAGCATTTGCAGGCCGGTGTGTGTTGTGTAACGACCGGGACGGAACAAACCGCGGGTCGCTGCGCCCAGGTCGGAGTATTCGAGGTTTTGGAGGAAGTACGCCAGCGGGGTGGTCAGATCCGTTTCCAGGGGTACTTGCCGGCTCGCCACCTGAACATCCCGGCTGGTCAGCGGATCGTGCAATTCCAAGATCGCTCGGCTGGAAAGCTGCCCCTCACCACCCGTATCCTGCGGCAGGATCCGTAGGAAAGCGGTTAGCGGGATGCTCAGCCCCTTGGGGTAATATGGGTCGATACCCGCCTGCTGGCCGCGATGCTTGCGTTGGGCAATCAGCGGGACCCCCAGCCCATAGTCGACATAACGATTCGAGAGACCGTTCAGCGTGTAATCCGACGCAAACTCAAATTTGTCAAAGGTGTGATCGTTGAGATGTTCACAGCGCATTTCGATGCGAATCTCCAACGGCTGATCACGCACCTGGCAGATGTGCTGCAAGCCGGGTTGCAGGCCGCCGTGCTTGCGGACGATTCGCAACGCCTGTCCCAGCGACCGATTGTACAAATCACAGGCGCCGCGGTACTGCGGATCGTAGATATTCCGCATCGACTGGAAACGCTCGTCAAACAGGTAGAGGTAGGCGTGTGTGACGGAGGTGATGTAGAGGTCGAACGCTTGCTTGTCGTCACGTGGTTCCAACTGTTGTGCTGCCCGGTGCGCGATTTCTGAGTAGGAAAAGAGTTTTTCGGCAGACGGCTCCTGCCTCATCACTTCGGAAAAACCCGTCAACAGCTTGTCCGGATTTCCCTCCAGATGCCTTGCCAGATCGTGATTTCGCAAGAGCTGCATGGTGCGCGGCGACAGGGGCGAAGGGGGGGTGGCCGCAGAGGGCAAAAAGCGACCTAACGATCCGTGCGGCTCCCGGCGCTGAACCCAGCTGGTCGAGCGACAGCCGCTGGCCAGGACCAGGCAGGCCAGCAGGACCACCAGCCAGGTTGTCCGGATCGGCGCGGAGGACGACCGTGGCTGCATTGCGGCCTGCGCGTATCGCCAGCAGCGGATCGGGCGATCCGTTTTCATGGTTCGACTTGTGCCCGCAAATGTTCCCGCTCGGCAACCGCGGCCCTGTGCCGCCCGTGCTGCACCTCTGCCGCGGCAAGAGAAGAATCGAGTGGTGTAAATAAGCCGTACCAGCGTCCGGGTCAATGCGTACTAATGATCTTGTTGCCAGCAGTTTCGCCCGTCCATAATGACGCCTTTACCTTTTCCTGCTAGCAGATGCGAAGCCGGCTGCGGGCCATCCATGACAAACGGCGAACCCATCCCACCCAATTCACTCGCAAGTCCTGCCCCGGACCCTCCGGGGCCCTCCGGGCCNNGGGCCCTCCGGGCCGGCAGACCCAGGTTCAACGCCGGGGAGGCACGATTTCGAGTCCCTGCCGAACCTTTTCCGCGATCGGGCGTTCTGGGGCATGACCGTCACGCAGTTCCTGGGTGCCTTCAATGACAGCGTCTTCAAGCAAATCCTGCTGCTGCTGACCGTGGAAGTGGTGGTTACCGCCAGCAGTAAGCCGGTCGATCTACAGTGGCTGGCCAACCAGGTCTTTTCCATACCCTTCGTGTTGCTGTCCGGTACGGCAGGATTCTGGGCGGATCGCGTGGGCAAGCGAACGATCGTGATCTTTTGCAAAGTGGCCGAGTTCGCGGTCATGCTGTGTGGCACCTTGGCGTTCCGTGTGTATACGGGCGGCGTGCCCTGGGGCCTGATGAGCGTATTGTTTTTCATGGGGGCGCAGAGCGCCGTCTTTGGACCGGCCAAGTACGGTATCTTGCCTGAAATGGTCAGGGCTCGTGATCTGCCCCGGTTTAACGGCATCATCCAGATGACCACCTTCATTGCCTTGATTTTGGGTATTCCCTTGGCGGGCTCGATGGTCCACCGGCTGGGAGAAGAGCGACTCTGGATCGCCGGATGTTTCTGTATGGGTATCGCCCTGTTGG
>WVZU01000142.1:0-671 GCA_011772275.1 Planctomycetales bacterium
GGGGTCGGGAGTCTTTTTCGCCATGGGACAACCCTGCCTTAATGCATAGGGGGACGGGTGGCGAAAAAGACTCCCGACCCCCTCTGGGGTGCATTTTGCACTTTGCGTGACCCTTTAGCCGATTGCAGCAACTGTTAGTTGTCGCACACGCGAGCCTTTCCGGTTTGATGCCAGCAGCCCCGTGCTTTTCTGGCTTCATGCGAATAGCCTCGTGCTTTAGCACGAGGTTGAGATCGCGTAACAAAAAAAAATATGTCGAGCCCCGTTTACGGGGCTTTGTGCTGTCTGGCTTTAGCCTGGGATGAGTTGCGGCGTAACAACATGAAATCAAGCAGCACCACGCGTGATCGCCAGGGCTGAAGCCGCCACGGTGAGAAGGCCCGTAAACGGGCCTTGCCGGTGGGGTGGTGGACATTAGCACCCCGGCATAAATGCCGGGGCTCAGAGCGGGGGTGGCCTGCTCTTTAAAATGTGATCCCTGTGACATGAGAGTCTAACCGGCTCCAATGCATACTCGCATGCTGCCAAACAATTACAATCCGTGTAATGCACCCCCCCTCTGGCACGCGACCCTTTTGGGCTCGGCGACAGATCCAGTGCATCCGCTCCCACTAGATTTTCCTGACGGTTGCTCAGCGGTTAAGTTTCCCGCGGGGGGTAGGGTTGGGGGG
>WVZU01000142.1:722-1672 GCA_011772275.1 Planctomycetales bacterium
GGGGTCGGGCCGGGGGGCTGCTGCGGTGGGCAGAGGTTATGGCGGTTGCCGGTTCTGATCCGCTTGCGGGGGCCAGCGGAAGATTGCTGGCCTTTGGGCGGCGGGGGGGACGAGGAGAGAGGACGAGGAGCGAGGTACGCCAGGGCGGGCTGCAACGAAGTCAGCGAAGGGCGGATCTCCCGCCCCTTCGCCTCGCCAATGAGGCCGCAGGCATGAAGGGTTTGACAAACATCCGTATCGATTCGGCCAAGGCCACCATCCTTTGTGTGGACGACGATGCCGACACGATCTCCCAGCTGGCGCACACCCTCCTCCACGCCGGTTTTGCCTGCGAATGTTGTCATGACGCCGACGCGGCCCGCCGCAGCCTCCATCGGTATCTGCCCGACCTGATCATTGCCGGCGTCGAAATCGGCTCAGAAAGCGGTTGCCAGCTCTTCCGCAAGTTGCAGGACCGCATCGAGCATCTGGGCGAGGTGCCGATGATTTTTTTGTCCGATGCCGGCATCCCGGATGCCGTCCGCCAGGCGCACGCGGCTGGCGCGGCGTATTATCTGAGCAAGCCGTTTGATCCCAACGTGCTGTTGGAGCTGGTCGATAAAGCGTTGTGGATGCCGCACATCGTCCGCAACCGCGTCCGCGGTCGCCGGCCGACCGGGGCGGCCTATATCGATCGTTGAGCGGGTGGCGCGTGGTGCGGGACTCCCACGGCGTGGCCCACCCCTCCTGCTGCCAGCCGCTTGACGCCGTCCGCCGACCAGCCCGATAATGAACGGCGTCGGGCAAGGGTGAGGGGTCCCGCAAGGCCGGGACGAGCCGAGGGTCCTGCGATCGGGTGCGATCTTGTCGCCAGTGGCCAGCGGTCCCTCTCACGCTCAATTTTGTAATAGGTTACCGCATTGCAGGAGACGGAAGGGCACCTCGGTTTGTATGAGCCCCGGCATTTATGC
>WVZU01000142.1:1721-9471 GCA_011772275.1 Planctomycetales bacterium
CTTCAGCCCTGGCGATCGCGCGTGGTGCTGTTTGTTGAGTGTTGTTCCGCCGCCAGTCATCCAGGGCTAAAGCCAGGCAGCGGGAAGCCCCGTAAACGGGGCTCGACACATTTTTTTACGCGACCTCGACCCCGTGCTAAAGCACGGGGCTATGAGGATGGAACCGAAAAGGCGTGGGGTGCGACGACAACCAGTTACTGCAATCGGCTAAGGTGTTACTCAATTTTTACGTTTTTAAACAGCCCAACCGCGCCGCAGGGTTCGGCGATCGCTGCCTGCGTCGAAAGTCCTGGCGATTTTCGCTCGACCGGCACCAGCGAACGTTCAGGCCTGTCCCAGGAGTCGCACCCTTGAAAATCGGCGCGGCATGCATGGGAACCGATGGCGATTTTCCATTCCCGCTCACGTGCAGGTCATGGGTATTTGATTGGCGAGCCGGCGGGCGGCTGCAAAGTTTGTCTGAATGCTAACCAGAGGGGATGCGACCTATGGAGACACTGACCAGCGATCAACTCACGAAAAAAAAATGTCTACCTTGTGAGGGGGGCGTGCAGCCCTACACGGCGGCTGAATCCGCAGACCAGCTTGGCCAGTTGGATGGCTGGTATCTGACGCACGAGGGACAGCGGATCCGCAAGGACTGGACGGTCCGGCACTTCATGGCCGGGCTCGATTTCTTCAACCGGGTCGCCGAGGTGGCTGAGGAGGACGGCCATCACCCGGACCTGCATATCGCGGGGTACCGCAACGTATCGATCGAGCTGTGGACGCATGCCATTGGAGGGCTCTCGGAAAACGATTTCATCCTGGCGGCGAAAATCGACCGGATTCCGATCGATCGAAAGCCCGATGTCCAGTAAACGCCGTAATGGAGGCGGCGGCTGGACCGTTTGCCTGGCCTTGAACTAGAATGGAAATGGGTCGTTTCGTGATGTCGGCGACGTTCGTCGCCGTCTTCGAAACGCGGTTCACCGCCAGGCCGAAACGGCGGGTCGTCAGTCGTTACCGAGCAGAGGTCTTTTCACTGTGGAAGCCGCCCCCAGCCGGCGGGCGGAGCATCGGTCCGGTTGCCACCTGTGCCGTCCTTCGCGCGGCGGCTTGGTGACCGGAGCGGCAGGCTGATTGCGCAACGGTCCTTGTCCGAGCATTGAAATATGTCGACCAGCATGGGTAGTTTTGCCGACATTCTCCTGCGTCAGGGCGTGATCGGCCCGGATCAGTTGAACGAGGCCGAGGCGATGGCCCGCGAGTCGGCCACCAGCGTGGGTGACGCGCTGGTCCGGCTGGGCTACGCCACCGGCGACGACGTGATGCGGGCGGTTGCCGAAGAGCATCATCTGGACTACGTGAACCTGGAAGAGGTTGTGATCCCGGCGGCGGTGATCGAACTGGTTCCCGAATCGGTGGCTCGTGAAAACGTCATCCTCCCCATGTCCGACGAAGGGGAGGCCCTCCGCGTGATCGTCAGCGATCCGCTGGACCTGGACACCTTCGACAAGCTGCGTTTTATCTTGAACCGCAAGATCGAGATCGCGCTGGCTCCGCGGGAGAGCATCCTCCAGGCCATCAATCAGTACTACGGCGCGCTGGACGGCGAGAGCGCCGACTCGATGCTGCAGGATTTCACCGATACGGCGATCGATTTCACCGAAACCGAGGCGATGGAGGCGGCTGCCGAAGAGGAGATCGACGAAACCAGCGCGCCGATCGTCCGCCTGGCCAACTTGATCATCAACGAAGCGGTGCAGTTGCGGGCCTCGGACATTCACGTTGAACCGTTCGAAGACCGCGTCCGCATTCGCTACCGCATTGATGGCGTGTTGATCGAACGGGACAGTCCCCCCCGACGCTTGCTGGGCGCCCTGCTGTCCCGGATCAAGATCATGGGCAAAATGGATATCGCCGAACGCCGGCGGACCCAGGATGGGCGGATCAAGGTGACGGTGGGCGATAAAGAGCTGGATCTGCGGGTGAGCATGTTGCCCACCAACCATGGCCAGTCGTGCGTGATGCGGCTGTTGGACAAGGACAACATCAAGATCGGCGTCCGCCAGTTGGGGTTGTCTGAGACCGATTTCCAGACGTTTTACAACCTGATCAAACGGCCCAACGGGATTTTCCTGGTGACCGGGCCGACCGGTTCCGGCAAGACCACCACGCTCTACGCGGCACTGAACGAAATGAACTCGCCAGACCGCAAGATCATCACGGCGGAGGACCCGGTGGAATATTATCTGCCGGGTATCAACCAGGTGGAAGTCAAGCACGCCATTGGGTTGGACTTCGCTCGCATCATTCGGTCCGTGTTGCGGCAAGCGCCCAATATCATTCTGGTGGGCGAAATGCGCGACACGGAGACGGCCGAAATGGGCATCCAGGCCTCGCTGACCGGGCACCTGGTCTTCAGCACCCTGCACACCAACGATGCCCCCAGCGCCCTGACGCGACTGATTGACATGGGCGTGCCGCCCTACCTGGTCGCCAGCAGTATCCTGGCCGTGATGGCTCAACGGCTGGTCCGCGTGGTCTGCACGAAGTGCAAGACCAGCATCCAGCCCAGCAAGACCGTGCTGGATGCCGCCGGCATCACGGCGGAAATGGCCAGGAACGCAACCTTCGTCAAGGGCAAAGGCTGTGGAAACTGCCAGAACAAGGGCTTTCGCGGGCGGATTGGGATTTACGAACTGATGGTCATGTCGCCCAAGTTGCGGGCCCTGGCCTTCGATAACGCGCCCAGCCAGGAGGTTCGCAAACAGGCGGTCAACGAGGGGATGAGCACCCTCTATGACGACGGCATCCGCAAGGTGCTCAGCGGGATCACAACCCTGGACGAGGTCTACCGAGTCGCCAAGCAGGTGGAGGAGTAAGGCGTGGGCACGATTTTGATCGAAAAACTGCTGGCGGCGGCTATCAAGCAGGGGACCAGTGACATCCACATCACCGTCGGCCAGCCGCCCGTCTTTCGCCTCGACGGCCGCATGCGCAAGCTGGACACCAAAACGCTGGAAGCGGACGACACGGCCGCCTTGATGAAGAGCATCACGCCGGACCGCTGGCAAAACGAGCTGCAGGAGGTGGGCAGTGCCGATTTCGGTTTCTCCTTCGGCGAAGATACCCGCTTCCGGGTCTCGGTCTTCAAACAGCGGGGGATGGTCGCCATGGTCTTGCGGCAGATCCCCAACAAGCTGCTGACGATCGAACAGTTGGGACTGCCTCCGATCTGTCAGCACCTCTGCATGCGCCCCCGCGGCCTGTTCCTGGTGACCGGACCCACTGGATCGGGGAAGAGCACCACCCTGGCCAGCATGATCAATTACATCAACGAAAACGCCGACCACCACATCATCACCATCGAAGACCCCATCGAATTCGTTCACAACCACAAACGTTCGACGGTCAACCAGCGTGAAATCGGCGTCGACGTGCCGAACTTTGCCGAGGCGATTCGCCGCGCCTTGCGCCAGGATCCCGACGTGATTCTGGTGGGCGAAATGCGCGATCTGGAGACGATCGAGGCCGCGATCAGCGCGGCAGAGACGGGGCACGTCGTCTTCGGGACCCTCCATACCACCGGGGCCCAGGGGACCGTCAACCGGATCATCGACGCCTTTCCCACCAACCAGCAGGAACAAATTCGCACTCAGCTGTCCACCTCGATCATCGGGATCCTCTCCCAGGCCTTGTTGCCCAAAGCGGGCGGCGGCCGAGTGGCGGCTTACGAAATGCTGGTCATGACCCCCGGCATCTCCAACCTCATCCGGGAAAACAAAACCTTCCGCATCAATTCATCCATCCAAACCGGCCAGAAACATGGCATGCAGCTGTTGGACGACCACCTCTTTCGGCTGTGGAAAGAGGAGCTATGCACGCGCGAGGAGGTCCTGGGAAAAGCCAACGATCCGGCCGAACTGGCCAGTAAGATCGCCAATGCGGAAAAAGGGATCCTCAGCGACGAAGACGAAGAAGATTGATTCATGGCAGTCAGACGCATCGGACAAATCCTGGTCGATCTGGGCTTCATTGACGAGAAGCAATTGGAGCAGCTGTTGATGGAACAGCACGAGCGGCCGACCGAACTGATCGGTCAGATCGCCATGGACCTGGACATGATCACCGATATCCAGCTGGCTCAGGGCCTCGCCGAACAGATGGGACTGCAGGTCGTCAATCTGGAAGAGACGGTGGTCCAGCCGGAGGTCCTCTCGCAGATTACCGAACCGATGGCTCAGCTGTATCGCATCGTGCCCGTGGCCTTCAACCAAGACGACCACGTGTTGACGATCGCCATGTGCGATCCGCAGCGGCTGTCGATTCTGGACGAACTGCGGACTTTCCTCGGTTACGACGTGCGGCCGCTGGTCGCCACCGAATCGGACGTGCTGCAGGCCCTGGATCGCTACTACGCGGCCTCGGAAGACAGCTTCGAAAGCCTGGTCACCGACATGGAGGAAGACGAAGAGCTGAGCGAGGCAGCCGGCGCGTTGACGGCCGATGGGCCGATTGATCTGACCAGCGTCGAGGCGCTGGCCGACAGCGCGCCGGTCCGCAAGCTGCTGAACATGGTCCTGCTGCTGGCCATCAAGGACCACGCCAGCGACTTGCATTTCGAACCCTTTGAGGACGAATTTCGGATTCGGGTCAAGGCGGACGGGATCCTGTACGAAATGGTCCCCCCCCCGCGACACCTGGCGTTCGCGATCACCACCCGCATCAAGGTGATGGCCAACCTGGATATCGCCGAACGCCGGATGCCCCAGGACGGGCGGATCGAGCTGACGGTGGGGGGGCACCCGGTCGATTTGCGGGTCTCGGTCCTGCCCACGATGTTCGGCGAAAGCGTCGTGCTGCGGATCCTGGACCGCACCAACGTCGATCTCGACCTGGTCAACCTGGGCATGCCGCCGGACGTTCTCCAGTTGTTCCGGCAGCGGATCAATAAGCCCAACGGGATCGTGCTGGTGACGGGCCCTACGGGATCGGGCAAGACAACCACGCTCTACGGCGCACTGGTCGAATTGAATAAGATCGAGGACAAGTTGATCACTACCGAGGATCCGGTCGAATACGACATCGACGGGTTGATCCAGTGTCCGATCGACACCGCCGTGGGAAACACCTTTGCCAGTTGCCTGCGGGCCATCCTGCGGCAAGATCCCGACAAGATCCTGGTGGGCGAAATTCGCGACCTGGAGACGGCCGAGATTGCCGTGCAGGCCTCGCTGACCGGGCACCTGGTCTTCAGCACGCTGCACACCAACGACGCGCCCAGCACGATCACCCGTTTGCGGAACATGGGCGTGCCCCCCTTCCTGATCACCGCCACGCTGGAGGCCGTGCTGGCCCAGCGACTGGTCCGCCGCATTTGCAGCTCGTGCAAGGAAGAGACCTCGTTGACGCCCGAAATGTTGACCGAGCTGCAGTTGGCGCCTGAGGACGTGGCCGGCAAGAAAATTTACAAGGGCCGTGGGTGCGACACGTGCAACAACACCGGGTATCGTGGGCGAGTGGGATTGTACGAGCTGATGGAAGTCAATGACGAAGCGCGGGACTTGATCATTCAAGGCGCTTCGACGGAAGTGCTGCGGGAGTCGGCCAAGCGGAACACCATGATCCCCTTGCGGGATGCCGGCCTGCTCCGCGCCTTTGAAGGCGTGACGACCGTGGAAGAAATCATTCGGGAAACGATCCTGGAGGCGTAAAGATGCCGTCACGGCGACCGATTTGCCGAAACGGCTCGGTTTTTGGTATCATCCATTTTCGCAGGGGACGCACGTACCGCCGCCGCGCCAGCCACGCGGCCGGTGGGACGTTCTTCGTGTAGGTTTGGGAGCTCGCCATGCCGACCTTTCAGTTCGAGGCGATGGACTCGACCGGCCAGGAAATTCGGGATGTGGTCGAGGCCGAAAACCAGGACGAAGCGCAAGCCACCATCCGCAAGATGGGGTACTTCGTCACGAAGATCTCCGTCAAGAAGAGCCGCAAGACAACCAAAGAGAAGAAAAAAGCCGCCACGGCCAAAAAGGGCAAGGGACGCTCGCTGGCCATCGGCGGCGTCAGCAGCAAAGTCCTCACCGCCTTCACCCGCCAATTGTCCATTCTGCAGGATGCGGGCCTGCCGATCTTGCGGAGCCTGAAGATCCTGGAATCGCAAAGCAAGCCGGGCCGGCTGAAGAACAGCCTGATGGATGTCTGCGAAGAGATCGAATCGGGCTCGACCCTCTCCGAAGCCATGGCCAAATGCCCCAAGACGTTCGACCGGCTGTACGTGAACATGATTCGGGCCGGCGAAGCGGGCGGGGCCCTGGAAATCATCCTCCGCCGCCTGGCCGAATTCCAGGAACGGGCCGAGGCACTCAAACGAAAAGTCAAAGGGGCTCTGGTCTACCCCTGCGTCGTTATCCTGGTAGCCGTCGGGATCCTGACCTTCATCANNGCCCACCAAACTGCTGATGACCGTCTCGTGGTGGGTCGTCAATTACGGATACCTGATACCCATTATCCCCATCACCATCTGGCTGCTGATCAAACTGCTCAGAAAGTTCGACGCCGGACGCACCGGTTGGGACATGTTCCTCCTGAAAATCCCCGTCTTCGGCCAACTGGTCGAAAAGAACATCATGGCCCGCACCACGCGGACCCTGGGAACCCTCGTCGCCAGCGGCGTCCCCATCCTCGAAGCACTCAATATTACCAAAGAGACCAGCGGGAACGCCGTCTTCGAACGGATGTATGGCAAGGTGACCGAAGCGATTCGCGCGGGCGAATCGATCGCCAAACCGATGCGCGAGTTCTCGCAGATGGGCTTCCACCCGGTCTGCGCCGGGCTCTGGTTCTGCTTTATGGGAGGACCCATCGGCGTCCTGCTGTACATGGGCAAAATGCGGGCGCGGATCATTGACGATCTGGTCGTCAATATGGTCGACGTGGGGGAAGAGACGGGTGAATTGGACACGATGTTGTACAAGGTGGCCGACACCTACGACGACGAAGTCGCCGTGTTGACCGAGAGCCTGGTGAGCCTGATGGAGCCGATCCTGATTGTGGGCTTGGGCCTGGTGATCGGCTTCATCGTGATCGCCCTCTTCCTGCCGCTGATCAAGCTGATCCAGTCGTTGACCTGATGCGGGTTGAGCGGACGGAGTGGGGGGAGGGCAGGGTGTACGTGGGCAGGGTGTGCGTGAACGAGGTGTGCGTTCACGGGGGTCGGATCGCAAAAACAGGGCAAAAATCAGCTGCCGGGCCGCCCTTGCCAGGATGGCTTTACAAGCCGCCGGCCAAAGGCCATACTGAAGGGGCGCTGCGCATATGGCGTCGACTGCAACTGGCCGATCGCCGTTTGGGCGGCCAGTGGCCAGTTGCAGGGCGGGACCTGGTACCCGCGGGCCTGTTCAGGGGAATTTGCCGACTTTTGCAGCGACTTCGTCAGGGGCATCCACACGAAGTTTCGGCACCACCATGAACATGGCAATCTGGCGATTCCCACCTCTGCCCGCTCGGCGGATATCTGCGTTCCCCGCGCCTGCCTTTTCAGCGCCTGCCTTTTCAGCGGTTGTCAAACGGGTCGGCCCCCGCCACGGCCCCGCGTCTTATTTGCAAGGAGTCTCCCCGATGAAAGCCCGTCCCCAACATGGTTCCCGCCGACGTAAGCCCGCCGCCGGGTTTACCCTGGTCGAGATGCTGGTCGTGACGACGATTATTGTGATCTTGTTGAGCCTCATTTCGGCGGCCGTGTTCAGTGCGGTGGGACAAG
>WVZU01000142.1:9640-9868 GCA_011772275.1 Planctomycetales bacterium
GACGAAGCGGAACCCATATTCAAGTACGTCCAGCGGCTCTTCCCCCGCTACGACGCGGCGACCAATCTTTACACCGACCTGGTGACCGATGAGGGAATCAACGTCGCCACGTTTGACCCCGGCTACGCCCTGGTCTTCTGGCTGGTCGGCTTCAGCGGCGACCCGGCCGATCCGTTTCGTGATCATCGCCTGCGGATGGGCTTGGGGGGGGCAGCCCCAGAGCTGGAA